>NZ_JASKYT010000112.1:0-19515 GCF_041028275.1 Streptomyces sp. PU-14G | reverse complement strand
CCCCCACACCCGGACCCGCGACATGCTCACCACCCACACCCACCACGCCCGCCGCATCCAACGCCTGAGGGACTGACGAACCTCCAGACCACTGGCCTGGCTCATGACGAACACGACTGGAACCGCAACGGTGTTTGCGGTGACTGGTGGTCAGGTGACCGTTGCCGGACTAGTTGGGTGGGACTGGCGGCGTGCTGCCGCCGGTGGTGCGGCCCGCCGCCTCGGCCGCGTCGTCGACCTTGTTGTCGAACCTGTCGTTGTCCCGGCTCGCCGTGGAGTCCGCCCAGTCGGTGAGCAACTGAAGCTTCCGCTGAAAGGCTGCGTTGGGGTCCTTGCCGCCCTCCTGCTGGGCCTCGTGGTGGAGCTGCTGGAAGGACTTGAGGGTGCCGTCGGGGTTGAGGACTTCCTTCGGTGGAGGCGGCTGCACCGGGTAGCCCGAATCGTAGAGGTACTGCGTCATCCGGAAGCGCTGCATCCGGTCGTAGTTCGCGTACTCCTGCGTGACTTCCTTCTCGTGCGGATTGTCGCCCTGCTGCCAGGGGTCCAGCGCCCACTTGCCGAAGGCGAACTGCGCGCCCTTCCAGATGTACTCGCCGGTCTTCGAGGCGAACGGCACCTCCCCCAGCCCCAGCGAGATCACATCCTTGAGCACGCCGCGGACCGAGGCCTCCTGCTTGTCCATGTCCTTCCCCGCCGTGACCTGCGCCCGGTACTCGGACGCGGCCAGCCTGCCGAAGGCACGGGAGACGCGGGTCATCCACCTCGGGTCGGCGTGACCGGCATTCACCGCGTCGGCATCCCGCTTGGCCGCCGCCCTGATCGCCTGGTCGCTGAACGCGCCCGCCGCACGGTCGAAAACCTCGGTCGCCGGGTCACTGCCGGCGAACGTCGACAAAAACTGGTCGGTGTCCTGGGGGCTCAGGTAGAACGACGGCGTGAGCCCCGGCAGATCAGTCCAGTTGGGCGGCCTTCCCATGCCGGACTGCCGGTAGGGCGCGTCGTCGTCCCTGGCCCCGCTGGTCAACTCGTGGAGGTAGGAAGTCCCCAGGCTCCCCATGGAAACCTTCATAGGCGGGGGGATGTCCTTGCCCTTGTCGCCCAGGTGGGTCATGGCGTTGAAAGCGAACCGCGACGCTTCCAGGCTGTGATGGCCCGGCTCCTCCGTCCCCACCCCCGAGCCCGCCTCGACGGCCTTGCCCAGCCCCGCGGCGACCTGGTCCCCGGTGCCGTAACCCTTGGCGTAGTTGAGGAAGAGGTCGTAGGTCTTCTTGATGTCGCCGTGCTGCATACCGTTGAGCACTTGCCGTGCCGCGGCACCGTCCTTGCCGAGCAGGTTGAGCGCAAGAGCCAGGGTGTCCTCGGACAAGCCGTACGTGGAGGCTTCGGGCATGTGGCTGCCACGCCAGTCCGTACCCTCTGGGTCCTTGTCGAACCGGTCCAGCGCGAGGTTCTTCGCGGCCGTTTTGACATATTCGGTGGGGAAGTGCCCATACTGCATCAGCGCGAGGCGGCCCCAGGCGTCCGAGGGGTGCTCCGAGGGGTGGAGCATCAACTGGTTGACCTTGTCGAAGCCGGGTGTCGAGAGGAACTTGGCGCTGGTCGCCGTGCCGAGGGCCTGGCTGAAGATCTTGAGGTCCCCGCTCGCGGTGGTGCTGGCCGACTGGTTCATGTATGTCGGTAGCTGGGACAGCCAGTTGGGTCTCACGGAAGCGTAGAAGGCCGCCAAGAGCTCGGGGGCGTCCCGGTAGCGCGCCAGCTCACCGGCGATCCGGTGGATCTCCTGCGCACCTCCCTCGTCGGTGCGGTTGACGCCGTTCAACCGGCCGGCCAGCTCCCTCCCGAGGCGCTGCGCCTCTTGGAGGGAGCGGAAGGTGTCCGGGATCTGCACCATCTTGCGGCCCGGTTCCGGATGGTTGCGCTCGTAGGCGGCGGCCAGGTCGAACCGGCGTTTGAGGGAGGGGAGCTGCCCTTCCACCCAGGCGCCGACGCCCACCAGGCGGGTCAGACCGCCGGTGTCCACACCGTGCTCGGCGAATCGGCTGTTCCAGCCGTTCGCGCTCTTGAGGATATGCGCGGCGTCGCCCAGTGAATCGATCATGCCCTTGAGCCGCCCCGGGTCGATCCCGCTGAACGTACCCGATCCCGGCCCGCCCCCCGGCGGCGGAGTGCTCATCCTCGTCTCCCCCTCACACGACCCACTCGGTACGGCTCATTCGATACGGCCTGCTCTGTTCGGCTCATTCGGTTCGGCGCCTCGGTTCGGCGCGCTCGGTTCGGCCCTCTTGACACCGTCCGCCCGGGACCGGCCCCGTCACCGCATACGGCGGTAGGCCTGGGCCTGGGCGAGCGTCACCTGTGTCGGGGTGCTCCGCAGCACCGCGTCGACCGCTTCCACGATCTCGTCGGCCAGCCGGTGAACGTCGCGCTTGCGCCCGTCGATCTCCGAGGCGAACGTCTTCGCCGTCGGACCCTCCCAGACTCCGCCGCCGCCCATGTCCTGCGCCGCCCGGTCCAAGGTGGTGGCGATGTGGTCGTGCTGGGAGGCCACGCTGCGGCGCAGCTCCTCCACATCCGCGTACAGCGGGCTGTCCACCATCTTCTTGCCGGCGTCGTCGTGTTCGCCCATCGTCCCTGCCTCCCCCGTCCCCTGTTCCGGGTTGCGCGACCCGCGCCCAGGCGCCCCGCCACTCGACGGCGCCCACGGCAGCCGCTGACCCACCGGACTTCCCGGCCACCGGACTACGGCCCTTCCGATCCTATGCCGCCGGTCGGCTCATCACCTGGGTCAAACAGCACCTCACTCTCACAATCAAGCCATTCCTATCCTTACCTGACCCTTCTCAGCCTCGCCGCCGGTCTCAGCTGTCACCTACGGCTCTTTCGGGTAAAGCGGAGGCCTTGCCGGCCAGCACGGCATCAGGCCGGATGCGGGGACGTCCCCGTCGGCGAGGCACGCCCAGGCGGGTCAGGACAGCCTCGAATGACGAGCATTCCGAACCTTCCGTACACAAGACTCGTGACTGCTTACACAAGACTCGTGACCTGCAACTTCAGGGTGGGCAGTGCTCAGTGGTGGTCAAGTCGAACAGGAAGGGGTAAAGCCCTTACCGACCACGGCTGTCATACGGGTGGAGGGTACGCATGGAAACAGCTGACCTGGCATCGATCGTCATGCAGACGATCAGCGGCCTGGCCACCGGCGCGGGAAGCAGTGTGGGAACGGCAGCCGGTGAGGAGGTATCCCGACTGGTCAGGGACCGGCTTGGGGGGTCCTCAGAAGGTCGCGCGGCACTGCTGGGGTTCGATCAGGAGCCTGGGTCACCTGAGGCGGAAAGCGAGGTGCGGACGGTCCTGACGAGAGCTCTCGCCGACGATCCGGACTTTGCGGCGCGGCTGGGAGCCGCCGTGACGCATACCGCGCTCCACGCGGGTAAGGACATGACCGTTCAGACGGTCAACGTCAGCAGCAGCACGGTGAAAGGCACCATCAACATCGGCCCGCTGACGCTCACGAAGTCACGCGGTGCATACCTTTCTCTTATCGCTACCGTCATCGTGCTTGCCTTATTACTTGCCTTTGGCGTGTACGGCACCGTGCGAACGATCAGAGTCGAGAATGCGCCATCCACGCGCTCCACCGACGCGAGCACTGACCCGGCGTCCGAAAACGGGGCCAAACTGGAGCCCATCAGGACCAGGAGCACCGCGAAGGCTGCCCTGCCGGACTCATCTGCTCTGCCCTCGGGATGGACGGCAGCCGAACCCACAGTGCTCGGCGCTGAAAACCCGGACGATCCACCGCTCGAAGCCGGCATAGAGCTTGAAGGGCCTGACTACGGCATAACCCTGGTAATGGAATTTTACGAGAGCGCGACCTCGGCCTCGAAGACACTCAACAGCTCCGACCTCCTCTCCTCATGGGATATCGATCAGTTCAGCGAGTCCCTGGCGATGCCGAAGGCCGGTGACGACAGCATGGCGTTCATCGACGACACCCCATCCGACCATCTGGTGGGGATGATCGCTGCGGCCCGGATCGGCACCATCACGTGCCAATCGGCGGCGACCGACATTGTCAACCCTGCCGATCACACCGACGAAGTCTTCGCCTTCACCCGGATGTGTATCCAGCGAGCCAAACAGGCCCAGCAGGGGACGACGCCGGATGCGGTCGTGGAAACAGGCTAGGGTGTTTCGTTCAAACCATTGATCGTTGGCCCGGACTCCACGCTCGTGCGTGCCCACCAGCACGCGGCCGGGCCCCCCACCGTAGAGGCGGTCGGTGCCTGGACCCGGTCACGGGTGGTGGAAGGTGACTTCCGGGTTGGTCCCCGTGGGGGCGTTCAGGAGGGGGCGGTTCTGGCCGCGGAGGTGGTGGTCGAAGAACGCGGTGACGTAGTCGGTGGTGATCTCACGGCACCGCTTGCCGGGCAGCGGGGCCGACGGGTCGCTCATTCCCAGCAGGCCGCCCAGGACGGGGAGGTCGTTGAAGGAGAAGTGTCCGGCGCCGGCGACCGTCAGCCAGCGCTTCCAGCCGTGGAGGCGGGTCCACTGGCGCGGCCAGGTGCGGTCTTCGGCCTGCGGGGTGTGGCCTTCGCGGGTGCCGAGCATCAGGAGGGGCCGGGCCGTTCCGGCGCGGGGCACGGGCGCGAAGAAGCTGCCGTCGAGGTTCGCCGCGGCGCGCACGCGGTGGTCCGTACCGGTTGCCACGGCCGCCGCGTTGCCGCCCAGCGAGTGCCCCGCGGCCCCGATGCGGCCGGGGTCGATGAGACGGCTGTAGTCGCGGCGGGCGGCGTCGCCCCGCCCCGTCTTCCGGGTCAGTGCGTCGACGACGAAGGAGAGGTCCGCCGCCCTGGTGCGTGCGGCCCGCGCCAAGATCTTCTTCTCCCCGTCGTCGTCGGGCGCCTTCTCGACCGTCTCGCAGGCGACGCAGGCCAGGGTGCGTGAGCTGTCGCCGTGGGGGAACGTCGAGCCGAAGGACTCGTACGCGTGGTCGACGAGCGCGACCACGTAGCCGTGCGAGGCCAGGTCTTCCGCCAGCACGCTGAGGGTG
The DNA here is from genome assembly GCF_041028275.1 of Streptomyces sp. PU-14G. Classification (NCBI taxonomy): domain Bacteria; kingdom Bacillati; phylum Actinomycetota; class Actinomycetes; order Kitasatosporales; family Streptomycetaceae; genus Streptomyces; species Streptomyces sp. PU-14G. The sequence goes on along the minus strand of NZ_JASKYT010000112.1, from coordinate 14,462 downwards.
GCGCGGTGCAGGGTGAAGCCGGGTGACAGCAGGATCAGCGGGTGCCGGCCCTCGGCCGGACGTGCACCCTCCCTCGTGTGGGTGCGCGCGGAGGCGAGCTGCTCGGCTTCCAGACGCTTGTCCAGCTTCTGCCCTGCGAGGAGAAGCCCCGCTTCCTTGGCCGACATGTACGGCATCCGCTCACCGCCACCGCTTCGGTGCCGCGCCGGGTAGCGGAGGGAGACCATGACCTGGCGGTCCCCCGCCGAGGGCACCCAGGGGTCGCGGCGCGCCGTGTCGGACAGGTGCAGCGTCTCGCCGCCGACCCCGTACGGGCCGGTGGGGCGGGGCAGGTACAAAGGCGCGCCCTGTTGCTTGCCGGAAGCGGGCGCGGTCGGGGCGGAGCCGGCCGCCTGCGAGGCGCTCGCGGGGGCGCAGGCCACGGCGGCCGGGGTGAGCAGACAGGCGGAGAGGAGAGCGGCGAGCGCCGTACGGCGGTGGAAGTGGTGGATCATGAACGGGAGCGTAGGAAGGCCGCGGGTGTGCCGGGCACCGACGATCGGCAGGCCACTCCTCTGACTTTCGTTGAGGGCTCCCGTGCGTCCGCCGCCTTCTGGGGCTCTGTGGGGAGCTCTCAGTATCCGGCCGACACCCGGACGGTCAGGGCGGGGAGTTCGCCCGCGCGCAGGGCCTGCCACGCGGCACGGAAATCGGCGGTGACGTCCTCGTGCGTCGTCGGCCCGGCGGAGTGGCAGGTGAGGGTGGTGCGAGGGAGGTCCCAGGCCGGGTCTGCGGGCGGCGCCGGCTCCTTCGGAAGGACGTCGAGAACGGCGTGCCCGACCTTGCCCTCGTCGAGGGCGTGGGCGAGTGCGTCGGTCAGGACGGTCTCCCCCCGGCCGACGTTGATGAACGTGGCACCACGCAGCGCCCCGAGGAGACCCGCGCCCACCAGGCCGCGGGTCTGGGGCGTGAGGGGCAGCGCGTTGACCACCCACCGGGCCTTCGCCAGCACGTGGGTCAGTTCCGGCGACGGGCCGCCACCGGGTTCTTCGGGGACACCCAGCGGAACTACGCTGTCGAAGCCTGGCATCTCGCGTGGGCTGCGCGCCACCCCGACCGTGTGGACACCGCACTGTTGCAGCGCGGTCCCGATGGCGGTGCCGATACGGCCGGCTCCGAGGACGACAGCGAGCGCCCCGTCGGCCAGTTCGGTGGGCCGCCGGTTCCAGGTGCGGCGGGCGTGCTGGTCCAGGAACCCGGGCACGTCCTGGAGTTCGGCCAGCACCCACGCCAGGACGTACTGTCCGATCCGCTCCCCCATGCGTCCGACCGTGCGGGTCAGCAGCACCTCGCGCGGCCAGGGGGTACGGGCCTTCAGCAGGGCGTCGACGCCCGCGTTGGTGCTGTGCACCCACAAGAGCCGCTCCCCCTCGGCGAGCTCGGGGAAGTGGGGGCCGACGTGGACCCGGGGCCCCCGGCCGGTACCCGCCGGACGTCCGACGGTCTTCTCGACGCCCTCGCGCACCCGTTCGGGGAGAGCGGGGTCGACGGTGACGACCGCGCCGTCGAGCTCGTGTCCGATCCGCAAGGGGTCAGCACCCGCAGTCGTCATCCGTCCACCTTTTCGCCTCGTCCGCGCCGTCAGGCCGCGGTCACACGCCAGCTGCCGACCTCACGGTAGTCCGAGTCGTGCACCTCCGCGGCATCCCCCGGCACCGGCGGGGTGCGCCCGCCCGTACGGGACTGGCCCAGCGGCGCGTTCCGGGGAAACATACAGCCATGCAGAGTGATCTCTTCGCTTCGAAGAACATGGCGCAGCCGCCCTCGGCACCGGGGATGGAGCTGCAGAACGACAAGTGCGTGAAGTACACCGTCAACGGCGAGTGCTACGCGCGGCAGGGCTCAATGGTGGCCTTCCGGGGGAACCTCAAGTTCGAGAAGAAGGGGCAGGGAGTCGGCAACTTCCTCAAGCGGCAGGTGACCGGTGAGGGCCTCGCGCTGATGGCGATCAGCGGGCAGGGAGAGGCGTGGTTCGCGCATGAGGCGGAGAACTGCTTCGTCGTCGACATAGCGCCCGGTGACTCCCTCACCGTCAACGGCCGCAACGTGCTGTGCTTCGACGCCGGTCTCCACTACGAGATCGGCGTCGTCAAGGGCGCGGGGATGAGCGGTGGCGGCCTGTTCAACAGTGTCTTCTCCGGTCAGGGCAGGCTCGGAGTGATCTGCGAGGGCACGCCGATCGTGATTCCGGTGTCCCAGCAGGCGCCGGTGTTCGTGGACACCGACGCGGTGGTGGGCTGGAGCGCCCAGTTGCAGACCTCGCTGCACCGTTCGCAGAGCTTCGGGTCGATGATCCGCGGCGGGTCGGGGGAGGCCGTGCAGTTGAGGCTGGACGGTGAGGGCTTCGTCATCGTCCGCCCGAGTGAGAAGCAGCCGGCCCAGGCCGGCAACTGACGCTTTGCCGAGCGCCCCCCGCCCCTGTCGGACGTCCGCTCGTGCGCACGTCCGTCAGGTCCGGGGGGGGCGTCACCGCACGCGCCCGACCGCGCCCAGGACAGCCGGCCGGTACCACGGCGGCGGGCGCTGCCCCTCACTCGGCGGCGAGGCGTCACCGCCGCGCGGCCGAGCGCTCACCCCACGAGCCGGCCGAGCGCTCACCCCACGAGCCGGCCGGCCGGCTCGTGGGCGCGCGACGGGCATGCGGTGGAGGTCCTCACACCGCGGCCAGTCCCCCCTCGCGGGCGAGCTCGCGGCGGGCTCGCGCGAAGGGGCGGGGGCGGTTGGCGGCGAGGACGGCGGTGGTGGTGCCGTCGTGTTCGTAGACGGCGAGGAAGCTGCGGTCCTCGGGTGCGCCCTCCACGAGGCGGACGGTGTCGTCCGGGCCGCGTCGGCCCGCCAGCTGGAGGCGGATGCCGTACTGGTCGGACCAGAAGTAGGGCAGCGCGGTGTGCGTCTCCACGGTGGTGCCGGCCAGGAGGTTGCGGGCCGCGACCGTCGCCGACTCCATGGCGCTCGTCCAGTGTTCGGACCGCTGTCCCGCGGTGCGGGCCACGTCGCCGACCGCCACCACGGCGGGCCGTGCGGTGACACCGCCCGCGTCGCAGACGACTCCGTCGTCCAGCGCGAGGCCCGATCCTGTCAGCCAGTCGGTGGCCGGGCGTACGCCGATCCCGACGAGGACGACGTCGGCGGGCAGGAACCGGCCGTCGGCCAGCTCGACCCAGCCGACCCGGCCGCCCCGGCGGCTCCCCGGCGTCCCCTCGGCGTGCAGCCCGCGCACGCCCGTGCCGGTCAGCAGGGTGACGCCGTGGTCGGTGTGCAGGTCGGCGCAGAACGCGGCCATGCGGGCGCCGAGTTGCGGTCGCAGTGGCGCTTCCGCGGCCTCGACGACGGTGACGTTGTGCCCGAGTGTGGCGCAGGAGGAGGCGACCTCGGCGCCGATGAAGCCGGCTCCGATGACGACGACCCGTACCTGTCCGCGGCTCAAATCCTCGCGGAGCGCGGCGGCGTCGTCGAGGGTGCGCAGGGTGTGGACGCCCTCCAGTGGCTCCCCTGGCAGCGTGCGGGGAATGGCCCCGGTGGCGATCACCACGCCGTCGGTGGCCAGGGTGCGCCCGTCGGACAGCGTCACGCTGCCGGCCGGCGGGTCGAGGCCCTCGGCGCGGGTGCCCAGCAGCCAGTCGGCGTCGAGTTCGGCGATCTCCTCCGCGTCGGCGAGGGAGAGTTTCTCGGCGGTCAGGGCCCCGGTCAGGAATTCCTTGGAGAGCGGAGGGCGGTCGTAGGGCCTGTGGTGCTCTTCCCCTACGATCACCAGGCGCCCGTCGTAGCCTTCCGCGCGCAGCGCGAGGGCGGTGTGGAGTCCGGCGAGGGATGCGCCGATCACGGTGATGGTCCTCATGCGGCGCTCCCCTGTGTGGCGGTTGTGGTCTGCGGTTGCTGTGCGGCCTGGTCGGCCTCGACGTGTACCCACACGGTGCCGTCGAGCACGCTCACCGCGTGGGTGCGTACCGCCTTGCGGGCGGGGAGGCAGGTGGGGCGGCCGGTGCGCAGGTCGAATGAAGCCGCGTGCAGTGGGCATTCGACCAGACAGCCCTCGAGCCAGCCTTCGGAGAGGGACGCGTCCTGGTGGGTGCAGGTGTCGTCGACGGCGTAGAGCTCGCCGTCGGCGTTGAAGACGGCGATGGGAGGTTCGAGGTCGAGGCGGACGGACTCACCGGCGGGCAGGTCCTCAAGGCGACAGACGGGTATCACTGTGATTCACCTCGCGAGCGGGGTCTGCGGCCCCCGGGCTGTGGAGGGCCGGGGTGGTGCGGGTATGCACTTCGCTACTATCCGAGTTCCGTATCGCGCACGATGGAGCGTGATGCGCAACAGAATCCAAGCGGGAAGGCTTCACGTCAAGCACCCGCCGACGACCTCCGCCGGGACGTGACGGAGGAGGCGGCGCGGACGCGCGCCGGCAACCGGGAACCACCAACCAGGCCACCAGGCGGTGACGTTGAGCAGATGAGCGAAAAAACGGAGGACACAGGGTCGGGCAGGCAGTCCAGAGGAGCGGCTGCTTCTGTCCAGTCGGTCGACCGCGCGGTGAGCGTGCTGGAGATTCTCGCCCGCCACACCGACGCGGGGGTGACCGAGATCGCCGAGGAGCTGGGCGTCCACAAGTCCACGGCGTTCCGGCTGTTGGGGGTCCTGGAGGCCAGGGGGCTGGTCTCCCAGGAGCAGGACCGCGGCAAGTACTACCTGGGCCCCGGGGTGCTGAGGCTGGCGGGGGCTGCGGCCTCCCGGCTGGACATCTCGCAGGAGGGTGCGCCGGTGTGCCGGGAGCTGGCCGAGGAGGCCGGGGAGACGGCGAACATCGCGGTGCTGGACGACGACGCGGCGGTCAACATCATGCAGGCGCGTGGTTCGTCGTCGGTGACCGCCCAGAACTGGCTGGGCAGACGGACGCCGCTGCACGCCACCTCCAGCGGGAAGGCGCTGCTGGCGCACCAGCCCAAGCCGGTGCAGGAGAGCGTGTTGGCCCGGAAGTTGCCGCGGCTGACGGACCACACGGTCGTCTCGCCCGCGGAGCTGCGCGCGGAGCTGAGGTCGGTGGTCAAGAACGGTTTCGCGTCGGCGCGTGACGAGCTGGAGATCGGGTTGCACGCGGTGGCGGCGCCGGTGCGGGCGCACGACGGCAAGGTCATCGGGGCGATCAGTGTGTCCGGGCCTTCCTACCGGCTGGAGGAGGAGCGGCTGCACGAGGTCGCCAAGCGCACGGTGGCCGCGGCGCAGGACCTCTCCCGCCGCATGGGGTACGCGTACTGACCCTCGAGGACCGCACGACTTTCTGATGGGGCGTCACTTTTCGCATCGCCCCGACCTCCCATAACTGCGGGTCCGGCACCGTCCGGGCCCGCAGTTCGCATTTATGACGCCCCGTCAGGAATCACTGATCGTCATCTCTTGACGGCGGCGGACGGCGTTCTCACTATGTCTCCCATAGCGCAACCAGTCGTGCACTACGCAACAATGCGAGGTCTGGGAATGCCACACGAGGTCCGCGCTGTCATCGCGATGAAGAAGGACGCCCCGGCCGAGGTGCAGCCGGTCCTGGTACCGGACCCAGGGCCCGGAGAGGTCCTCGTCTCCGTCCAGGCATGCGGTGTCTGCCACACCGATCTGCACTACCGGGAGGGCGCCGTCAGCGATGACTTCCCGTTCCTGCTCGGCCACGAGGCCGCGGGCATCGTCGAGGAGACGGGCCCCGGCGTCACCGATCCGCGCCCCGGCGACTTCGTCGTCCTCGCCTGGCGCGCACCGTGCGGAAGCTGCCGCGCCTGCCGCAAGGGGCGGCCCTGGTACTGCTTCGACTCGCGCAACGCCCGGCAGCCGATGACGCTGCTGGACGGCACTCCGCTCACTCCGGCGCTGGGCATCGGCGCCTTCGCCGAGAAGACACTGGTCGACGCCGGGCAGGCCGTGAAGGTCGATCCGGCGGCGCGCCCCGAGGCCGCCGGGCTCATCGGCTGCGGGGTGATGGCCGGCTGGGGCGCGGCCGTGCACACCGGCGGGGTGGCCAACGGCGACACCGTCGCCGTCATCGGCTGCGGCGGTGTCGGCAACGCGGCCATCGCCGCCGCCTCGCTGGCCGGGGCGCGCCGGGTGATCGCCGTCGACATCGACGACGCCAAGCTGGACGTGGCCACGCAGTTCGGGGCCAGCCACAGCGTCAACTCCCGCGGCACGGACCCGGTGGCGGCCGTCCGCGAGCTGACCGGCGGGCACGGCGCCGACCTCGTCGTCGAGGCCGTCGGCCGCCCCGAGACCTACCTGCAGGGGTTCCACATGCGGGACCTGGCGGGCGTGCTCGTCCAGGCCGGGGTGCCCGCGCCGGGCGTGACCGTCGAGCTGCCGTTCCAGGAGCTGTTCTCCCGGGGCGGCGCCCTGAAGTCCTCCTGGTACGGGGACTGCCTGCCCAGCAGGGACTTCCCCGTCCTGATCGATCTCTACCTCAGCGGCAAACTCGACCTGGGCGCCTTCGTCACCGAGACGATCGCGCTGGACGAGGTCGAGGTCGCCTTCGAACGGATGCAGCGCGGCAAGGTGCTGCGATCGGTGGTGGTCCTGTGAACATCCCTGAACCGGCCGTCGGCCCCGACGCCCCGCACGCCGCACGCCCGCGCACGGACCGTGTCGTCATCATCGGCGCCGGCATCGTCGGCTGCTCGCTGGCCGACGAACTGACCGCCCGCGGCTGGCGCGACGTGACCGTCCTCGAACAGGGCCCGCTGGCGGCGCCCGGCGGCTCCACCTCGCACGCGCCCGGACTCGTCTTCCGCACCAACACCTCCAAGGCGATGACGGACTACGCGCGCTACACCGTCGAGAAGTTCAGCTCGCTCGCCGTGGACGGGCAGCCCTGCTTCCTGCCGGTCGGCGGGCTGGAGGTCGCCACGACCGAGACCCGCTGGCTCGACCTGCACCGCAAGGCCGGGCTCGCCGCCGCCTGGGGCGTGGAGGGCGAACTGGTGGGGCCCGCCCGGTGCGCCGAGCTGTTCCCCCTGCTGGACGCCGATGCCGTGCTCGGCGGCTTCCACACCCCGGGCGACGGGCTGGCACGCGCCCAGCTCGCCTGCCAGGCGCAGATACGGAGCGCCGAGGCGCGCGGCGCCCGCTTCCTGGACCGGCACACGGTCACCGGCATCGAACGGGAGCGCGGCCGGGTGACGGGGGTCGTCACCGACCGCGGCACCTTCCCCGCGGACCACGTGGTCTCCGCGGCCGGTTTCTGGGGCCCGGTCATCGGCGCCATGGCCGGGGTGGACGTCCCGCTGCTGCCGCTCGCGCACCAGTACGCGAAGACGGCGCCGCTGCCCGAGCTGACCGGAGCGCGGCCCGACGGCGCGGAGGCCGTGCGCCCGCTGCTGCGCCACCAGGACCACGACCTGTACTACCGCGAACACCTCGACCCCAACGGCGGCCCCGGACGCATCGGCATCGGCACCTATGCGCACCGCCCGCTGCCCGTCGACCCGTACGCGGTGCCGGCGTACGACGAGGCGCCCGTGATGCCGTCCTCGCTGCCCTTCACCGAAGAGGACTTCGCGCCGAGCTGGACGGAGACCCGCCGGATGCTGCCCCGGCTCGCCGCCTCCGGCGTGGAGGAGGGCTTCAACGGCGTCTTCTCCTTCACTCCGGACGGCATGCCGCTGCTGGGCGAGTCCCGCGCCCTGCGCGGGTTCTGGCTCGCCGAAGCGGTGTGGGTCACCCACTCGGCAGGCGCCGCGCGTGCCGTCGCCGAGCTGATGACGGAAGGGCGCACCACCGTCGACGTGCACGCGTGCGACCTGCACCGGTTCGAGAAGGCGCAGCGCTCCCCCGCGTACGTGCGGGAGCGGGGCGTCAGCAGCTTCGTCGAGGTCTACGACGTGATCCACCCCCTCCAGCCGCCCGAGCGGGCCAGGGCGCTGCGCACCAGCCCCTTCTACCCGCGCCAGCGGGAACTGGGCGCCCACTTCCTGGAGTCGGGCGGCTGGGAGCGGCCCCACTGGTACGAGGCCAACGCGCCGCTGGTCGCGGACCTGAAAGGGGAGCTTCCCGAGCGCGACGCCTGGTCGGCGCGGCACTGGTCCCCGATCGCCGCGGCGGAGGCCGAGGCCACCCGCGAGCGGGTGGCCCTCTACGACATGACGCCGCTGCGGCGGCTGGAGGTCACGGGTCCCGGCTCGCTGGACTTCCTCCAGCGGATGACGACCAACAACCTCAAGAAGAGGCCGGGCTCGGTCACCTACACCCTGCTACTGGACGAGGCAGGCGGCATCCGCAGCGACCTGACGGCCGCCAGGCTCGGCCGCGACCGCTGGCAGCTGGGCGCCAACACCCCAGCCGACCTGGACTGGCTCATCCGCCGGGCGCCCGAGGGCGTGCAGGTGCGCGACATCACCTCCGGCACCTGCTGCGTCGGTGTCTGGGGGCCGCTGGCCCGCCATCTGGTCCAGCCGCTGTCCCCCGCCGACCTCTCCCACGAGGCCTTCGGCTACTTCAAGGCCCGCGAGATCTACGTGGGGCACGTGCCGGTCACCGCGCTGCGGGTCAGCTACGTGGGCGAACTGGGCTGGGAGCTGTACGCGGACGCCGACGTCGGGCTGCGGCTGTGGGACACCCTGTGGGAGGCCGGGCAGCGGCTCGGCGTCATCGCGGCGGGCCGCAGCGCCTTCAACAGCCTCAGGCTGGAGAAGGGCTACCGCGCCTGGGGTGCCGACATGACCACGGAGCACACCCCCGAGGAGGCCGGGGTCTCCTTCGCCGTCCGCCCGTCCAAGGGCGACTTCGTCGGGCTGGAGGCGCTCGCGGCCCGCGGTGACGCGGCACGCAAGCTGGTCTGCCTCACCCTCGACGACCCGGCGGCGGTCGTCATGGGCAGTGAGCCCGTCCACCTCGACGGGGTCGTGGCCGGGTACGTGACCAGCGCCGGATACGGCTACAGCGTGGGGCGGTGCGTGGCGTACGCGTGGCTGCCGGCCGGCGCCGCGGCGCCGGGTACGGCGGTGTCCGTCGAGTACTTCGGCGAGAAGGTCGCGGCGACGGTCGCCGCCGAGCCGCTGTTCGACCCGGAGATGGCCCGCATCCGCTGCTGATCCCCCAACCCCGCCCCTTCCCGTTTCCCGCGGGAGACGGGAAGGGGCGGGGCAGGGGCCCGTGAACAGGAGGCCCGCAGTGTCAGTCACCCGCGACGTCATCGTCATCGGCCTCGGCGGCATGGGCAGTGCCGCCGCCTACCACCTGGCGGCCCGGGGCCACCAGGTCCTCGGGCTGGAGCGCTTCGGCCCGGCCCACAACCGCGGCTCCAGCCACGGCGGCTCCCGCATCACCCGCCAGTCCTACTTCGAGGACCCGGCCTACGTTCCCCTCCTTCTGCGCTCCTACGAACTGTTCGCCAAGCTGGAGCGCGACACGGGACGCACCCTGGCCACCCTCTGCGGAGGGGTGATGCTGGGCCGCCCGGACAGCCGCACGGTGGCCGGCAGCCGGCTGTCGGCCGAGCAGTGGGGGCTCCCCCACGAGATACTGGACGCCACCCAGGTGCGGCGGCGTTTTCCGACCCTCACCCCGGGCCCGGACGAGGTCGCCCTGTACGAGGAACGGGCCGGCTTCGTCCGTCCGGAGGCCACGGTCACCGCGCACGTCCAGCTCGCCCAGCAGGCGGGCGCGGACCTGCGGTTCGAGGAGCCGGTGACCCGGTGGGAGGTGCTGCCGGGCGGCAGGGGCGTGCGCGTCCACACGGCGGACGGCGTCTACACGGCGGGGCACCTGGTGGTGTGCCCCGGCGCGTGGGCGCCCCGGCTGCTGTCCGATCTCGGTGTCGGCTTCACCATCGAGCGGCAGGTCATGTACTGGTTCCACCCCCGGGGCGGCACTGCGGCGTTCGCACCGGGGCGGCATCCCATCTACGTGTGGGAGGACGGCGACGGGGTGCAGATCTACGGCTTCCCCGCGATCGAGGGCCCGGACGGCGGCGCCAAGGTCGCCTTCTTCCGCAAGGGGTCGGTCTGCGACCCGGAGACGCTGGACCGCACGGTCCGGCCCCAGGAGGCGGAGGCGATGGCCGCCCAGTTGCGGCCCCGTCTCCCCGACCTGCCAGGCAGCCTGCGCAGGGCCGTCGCGTGCATGTACACCACCACGGCGGACGAGCACTTCGTGCTGTCCCGGCACCCCGAGCACCCGGACTCGGTCACGGTGGCGTGCGGCTTCTCCGGGCACGGTTTCAAGTTCGTTCCCGTCATCGGCGAGATCGTCGCCGACCTGGCTCTTACCGGCACCACCGAGCATCCGATCGCCCTCTTCGACCCGCTGAGGCAGTCCGTGAAGCCCGAGGGAGTGACCACGCCATGACGACCGCCGTCGGCAGCCTGCTGGCGACCCTGCCAGGTGACCGCTACACCGATCCGGAGAACTTCCGGCGCGAGCAGGAACGCATCTTCGAGACCGAGTGGTTCTGCGCCGTCCGCTCGGCCGATCTCGACAAGCCCGGCGCCTACCGCACCGTCCAGGTGGGCCGCGAGAGCGTGCTGGTCACCCGCAACCGGCGCGGAGAGCTGCGGGCCTTCCTCAACGTGTGCCGCCACCGCGGCGCCCGGCTGTGCACCCAGCAGGCGGGCGAGGTGCGGCGCAGCCTGCAGTGCCCGTACCACGCCTGGACGTACGACCTGGACGGCAAGCTGACGGCCGCCCCCAACCTGACGCGGATGCCGGACGTGGACCGCGCCGCGTACGGGCTGCACACCGTGGCGCTGCGGGAGTGGCTGGGGTACGCGTGGGTGTGTCTGGCCGCCGAGCCGCCGTCGTTCGAGGAGACGGTGGTGGGGGACGTCGCCGACCGGCTCGGTGGCGGCGACGTCATCGGGCACTACGGGATCGAGTCGCTGGCGCTGGGCAGGCGGCACACCTACGACGTGGCGGCCAACTGGAAGCTGATCGTCGAGAACTTCATGGAGTGCTACCACTGCGCCACCATCCACCCCGAACTGACCGAGGTACTGCCGGAGTTCGCCGACGGGCTCGCCGCGCAGTACTTCGTCGGCCACGGTCCCGAGTTCGCCCCCGAGGCCGAGGGCTTCACGGTGGACGGGAGCGCCGGTTTCGCGCGGCTGCCCGGTGTGCCCGACGCCCACGACCGCCGCTACTACGCGATCACCGTACGCCCGCAGGTCTTCGTCAACCTGGTGCCCGACCACGTCATCTGGCACCGGATGTTCCCGCTGGCCGAGGACCGCACCGTCGTGGAGTGCGACTGGCTCTACGCCCCCGAGGTCGTGGCGGCGGGCACCGACCTGGACCGCTCGGTGGAGCTGTTCCACCGCGTCAACGTCCAGGACTTCGACGCCTGCGAGCGCACCCAGCCCGCCATGTCCTCCCGCGCCTACCGCGACGGCGGCGTGCTGGTCCCCAGCGAGCACCACATCGGGGAGTTCCACGAGTGGGTGACGGGACGGCTGGCAGGGCCCGGCTGAGCGACAACGGTGGTGGGCCGGCGACCGGGGCGGGGAGTGCACCGCCCGGGCCGCCGGCCCCGTCCTCACGCCTCCGCCGCCTCAGCCGTCCTGCTGGTCGCGGACCCCGGTCAGGAAGTCCGCGAGGTAGGGATCGCCGATCTTGACCGGGCCGACCTGGTGGTGCTCGTCCGGGTCGACGGTGATCGCGGAGGCCTTCTTCGCCGCCTCGTCCATGGCCGCGCGGGCGGCCTCGGCCGTCTCGTCGTCGCCGTTCCGCAGCGCGGTCAGCACCCGCAGGCCCTCCTGAATGGCCTCGCCCCACAACGCGGTGGCGTCCAGCCAGCGGTCCGCGTCGTGCAGGAAGTAGCGGTCCTGGACGCCGTCGCGGATGCGGGCGGGTGCGCGGCGGATGCCGTCGGCGACGGGCCGCAGCTCGCGGACGGCGGCTGCCGGGTCGTCGGCGTAGCGCTGCCAGAAGCCGTCGAGCCGGGCGGCCAGCCTCGGCGACTGCGGCTGCCACGGTTCCTCACCGAAGGTGGGAGCCATGTGGTTGAGGTCCACGAAGGTGCGGACCGCGGCGGCGGTGCGCGCGTCCCCGCCTGCCAGGTAGGCGGCGGCCTGCGCGCCGGAGCGGTCGCGGTCGTAGCCGCCGTCGTTCCAGGAGAAGTCCGACATCGTGAAGACGGCGAGCTTGCTGGCCCCTGCCTGGTTCATGGGGTTGGAGACCAGGCCGCTGGTGTGTTCCGACAGGCCCGCGTCCCGCTTGTCGTACGGGGCCAGCAGCAGCCTGCCCTTCGTCCGCTCGAAGTCGTTGACCGGGTAGTTGTCCCAGACGAACACCTTGCGCCCGAACAGCTCGGACGCCTTCTGCGCCTGCTCGTTGGTGATCTCGGGCGGCACCACGTCGGTGCCGGTCCACATCACCTCCACGTCGGCGTCCAGCTTCTCGCGCAGTGTCTTCTTGTAGGCCGTCTCGGTCAGGTCGCCGTACTCGGTGGGCACCGTCTGGAGGGGCCTGGTGCCCTCGTGTTCGGCCAGGAAGCCGCGCTGCACGGTGTTGAGGAGGTCGGCCTGCGCCTCGGCGGCCGGAGCGCGGCCGGGCGCGCCGTACTTGTCCTGGTCGCCGTCGCAGTTCCACTTCGTGTAGTTGATGTCGTCCAGCGGGACGGAGAAGTCGCGCACGCCCAGGTCGTAGAGCGACTGGAGCTTCGCCTCCAGGGCCTTGACGTCCTCCGGATCCGAGTAGCAGATCGAGGCGCCGGGCGAGACGGCGAACGTGAAGCGGACGTGGTGGTCACGGGCCGCCTCCACCAGCTCGCCCAACTCCGCGAGCTTGTCCGCCGGGTAGGGCTCGCGCCACTTCTCCCGGTGGTAGGGGTCGTCCTTCGGCGCGTACACATAGGTGTTCGCCTTGGTGTCGCCCAGGAACCGCACATGGTCCAGGCGCTCCTCCTGCGTCCACGGCGGCCCGTAGAACCCCTCGATGGTGCCCCGCAGCGGCATCGACGGGTAGTCGCTGATGGCGGCGCCCGCGATGCGGCGCGGGCCGTGGCGCTCGGTGATCAGCTGGCGGAGGGTCTGCACGGCGTAGAACTGCCCGGCCGCGTCCGTGCCGCCCAGCGCGACGGTGCCGCCGCCGTGGCGCTTGCCCTGCCTGGAGACCCTGAGGGCGTACCCCTCGGCGTGGTCGGGCGCCGCCGTGCCGCGCAGCGCCTCGGCGATGTCGTCCCTGGTCGCCTCGCCCAGCAGGACCGTCAGCCCGGCGTGTCCCGAGGGTTTGTCGCGGACCTCGGGCGAGCGGACGCCGCCGGCCTTGAGCACGTCGGTGAGCAGGTCGCGGGCTGCGGCGTCGGTGTGTGCGCCGACGATGATCTCGGCGGTGCGGGGAACGCGGACGTCACCGCCCGCGCGTTCGGCGTGCTGCGGGGTGGGCGAGACGGCGGGCAGCGCGGCGTCGGCGCCGTCGGCGCGACCCGTGTCCTTCCCGCCGTCTGGCCCGCCGGCGGCGGACGCCACCGCCGGGACCCCTGCGGCGAGCAGGGCCAGACCGAGGGCGATGACTCTGAAGCGGACTCCGTCAGCGGCGGACATACGGCCTCCGTGGGGTACGGGTGCGTGGGCGTACGGTGTGCGGGCGTGCCGACGTGCGGTGTGCGGGCGTGCCGACGTGCGGTTGGCGGGCTGGGCGTACGACTGACCTGTCTGGGACGCTGATTGATCGGATGTCAGCTTCGAGTGGTCTGGTCCACTCGTCAAGACGGCGGGCTCTTTCTCTCCGCTTCTCTCCACTTTTCCGTCCGCATTCCGCCCTCGGGAGCAGTCGGCGCCGGGCCCGCGCCAAGAGGTCGGATCTCCACTCGGCCCGCCGGGAGCAACCGAGGCGAGGTGTGATGGGGTGGGCCGCATGAACGCCCCCCTCGACCCCTCCCCCGCCCAGGCCCTCGCGGCAGCACGGCTGGTCATCTTCGACTGCGACGGCGTACTGGTCGACACCGAGCGGATCGGACCCGAGGTGGTGGCCGCCATGGCGACCGAAGCGGGCTGGCCGCTCACCCCCCAGGACGTGCTGGAGATGTTCCTGGGCACTCCGGAGCCGTACCTCCTGGCGCAGGTACGCGCCCACGCGACGGTGCCCGTGGACGAGAGCTGGCTGGTGGAGTACCGCGCCCGGGTCGCCGCCGCGTTCGACGCGGCCCCGCACACGATGCCCGGCGTCCGAGACGTCCTGGACGCCCTCGAAGAGCGGGGCACCCCCTACTGCGTCGCCTCCAGCGGAAGCCACCCCCGTATCCGGCACTCGCTGACCGCGACCGGGCTGTGGGACCGCTTCGCGGGACGCGTCTTCAGCGCCGACGACGTGGCCGAGGGCAAGCCCGCGCCCGACGTGTTCCTGCACGCGGCGGCGGAGTGCGGGGTGCCGGCCGCGCGGTGCCTGGTCATCGAGGACAGCCCCGCCGGGGTGCAGGCCGCGCGGGCGGCCCGGATGCCCGTCCTCGGCTACACCGG
>NZ_JASKYT010000111.1:0-18995 GCF_041028275.1 Streptomyces sp. PU-14G | reverse complement strand
GAGGTACGGCCCCCAACCCGGGGGCGCGGCCCCAACCCGGGGGCACGGCCTCCAGCCCGGGGCACGGCCCCGAACCGGGGGCGCGGCCTCCAGCCCGGGGCACGGACCCAAACCGGGGGCGCGGCCCCCAGCTCGGAGTGCGGCCGTCACCCGCAGGCGCAACCGTCACCCGCAGGCGCAACCGTCACGCGCAGGCGCGGCCGTCACCGCGGGGGTGCGGCCTCAAGGGGTGGGCCGGCCGTCGGGGAACGGCCGGCCCGTGGCGTGCGCCGGCGGCGACGTCACCGTGCGGCGTGGAACGCCTCGTAGACCTTCTTCGGGATGCGGCCCCGCGCCGGTACGTCGAAGCCGTTCGACTCGGCCCAGGCGCGCACCGCGCGCGGGTCGGGGTCGATGGAGGTGCGCCGGTAGGCCTTGCCGGACTTCGCCCGCTTGCGCCCCGCCTCGACGAAGGGCGCGAGCTCGGTGCGGAGCCGCTTCGCGTTGTCGGGGTTCAGGTCGATCTCGTAGGTTTTGCCGTCGAGTCCGAAGGTGACCGTCTCCGCCGCTTCTCCGCCGTCGATGTCATCGGAGAGCATCACCACTACGCGTTGTGCCACGGATATCGGTCCTTCCCTCAGGATCGCGAAAGGGGTCGCCCGGCTTTCCCCGGGCGGTGGCGACCGGGGCGTCCCGCCGTGTGGCGGTGTGGGGGCGAGCCCGGATAGGAGACGGGTTCTTATTCAGTTGGGGGCTGTGCGCCGACGCGCTCGGCGACGGGTGTGCGCACAAAGGTTGCGGTCGGCACACAAACATTATGGCCCGGAATTCGGATCGGGTTCCGGCCGCAATCGGGACCCTACTTTTTTCCGCTCGGTTTTCCCAGTGCTTCGCGAAGTCCTGCCAGGATCGTCACGTGGATCTTCGTGAAGTACCCGGAAGAACCCCCGGGGGGCCGGGTTCGGACTCCCGCGCGGACTCCCGGCATATCAACGCGCGTAGATTCTCGTGCCGGGTACGCTGGCCAGCGCAGCGCCCCGCTAAGCACTAGGAGTACCTGTGGCTCGCGTCGTCGTCGACGTCATGCTGAAGCCGGAGATTCTCGACCCCCAGGGACAGGCGGTGCAGCGCGCACTGCCTCGCCTGGGCTTCGAGGGGATCTCCGATGTCCGCCAGGGCAAGCGCTTCGAGCTCGAAGTGGAGGGCCCCGTCGACGGGAGCGCCCTCGCCCGTATCCGTGAACTCGCCGAGACGTTCCTGGCCAACACCGTGATCGAGGACTTCACGGTGAAGGTCAGGGAGACCGACGGCACCGAACGCGCCGTCGCCGGTACGGACGTCCCGTCCGAAGGAGCCCCGGCGTGACCACCCGTATCGGCGTCGTCACCTTTCCGGGTTCTCTCGACGACAGCGACGCGCGCCGCGCGATCGGCCTCGCGGGTGGGGAACCCGTGGCGCTGTGGCACCGTGACAAGGACCTGCACCAGGTCGACGCGGTGGTGCTGCCGGGCGGATTCAGTTACGGCGACTATCTGCGGTGCGGCGCAATTGCCCGCTTCTCGCCCGTCATGGCGACGGTGATCGAACAGGCGAAGGCCGGAATGCCGGTGCTCGGCATCTGCAACGGTTTCCAGGTCCTGTGCGAATCCCACCTGCTCCCGGGCGCGTTGACCCGCAACGACCACCTGCACTTCGTCTGCCGTGACCAGCGCCTGCGCGTCGAGAACGCCGACACGGCGTGGACGTCGGACTACGCGCGCGGCCAGGAGATCACCGTTCCGCTCAAGAACGGCGAGGGCGGCTTCGTCGCCGACGAGCGCACCCTGGACGAACTGGAGGCCGAAGGCCGCGTGGTCTTCCGTTATCTGGACGGCAACCCCAACGGTTCCCGCCGCGACATCGCCGGAATCACCAACGAGGCCGGGAACGTGGTCGGTCTCATGCCGCACCCCGAGCACGCCGTCGAGGCCCTGACGGGGCCGACCACCGACGGGCTCGGGTTCTTCACCTCGGCCGTCAAGAAGCTGGTCACCTCATGAGCGCCCCCCTGGACACCGTCAAGCACGCGGAACAGACCCCCGAGACCGACCTTCCCTGGGCGGAACTCGGCCTCAAGGAGGACGAGTACGCCCGCATCCGCGGCATCCTCGGCCGCCGCCCCACCGGCGCCGAACTGGCGATGTACTCGGTGATGTGGTCCGAGCACTGCTCCTACAAGAGCAGCAAGGTGCACCTGCGGCAGTTCGGCGAGAAGGCGCCGACGGAGGGTCCCGGCGCCGAGGCCATGCTCGTCGGTATCGGCGAACAGGCCGGTGTCGTGGACGTCGGCCAGGGCTACGCGGTCACCTTCAAGGTCGAGTCGCACAACCACCCCTCGTACGTGGAGCCGTACCAGGGGGCGGCCACCGGCATCGGCGGCATCGTCCGCGACATCATCGCCATGGGCGCCCGCCCGGTCGCCGTCATGGACCCGCTGCGCTTCGGCGCGGCCGACCACCCCGACACCAAGCGCGTCCTGCCGGGCGTCGTCGCGGGCATCGGCGGCTACGGCAACTGCCTCGGGCTGCCCAACATCGGCGGCGAGGTCGTCTTCGACGCCTGCTACCAGGGGAACCCGCTGGTCAACGCCCTGTGCGTGGGCGTGATGAAGCACGAGGACATCCACCTCGCGAAGGCCGCGGGCACCGGCAACAAGGTCATCCTCTACGGCGCCCGCACCGGCGGCGACGGCATCGGCGGCGCCTCCATCCTGGCGTCCGAGACCTTCGATTCCGCGTCCGACAGCGGCTCCGCCACGGGCAAGCCCTCCAAGCGTCCCGCCGTGCAGGTCGGCGACCCCTTCCAGGAGAAGCTGCTCATCGAGTGCACCCTGGAGGCCTTCCACGCCGACCTCGTCGTCGGCATCCAGGACCTCGGCGCGGCCGGTCTGTCCTGCGCGACCAGCGAGCTGGCCTCCAACGGCTCCGGCGGCATGCGTGTCGAGCTGGACGACGTGCCGCTGCGCGACTCCTCGCTCTCCCCCGAGGAGATCCTGATGAGCGAGTCGCAGGAGCGCATGTGCGCCGTGGTCGAACCCGACAAGGTGGAGCGCTTCCTCGCGATCTGCGAGAAGTGGGAGGTCACCGCCACGGTCGTCGGTGAGGTCACCGACGGCGACCGGCTGGAGATCTTCTGGCACGGCGAGAAGATCGTTGACGTCGACCCGAAGACCGTCGCCCACGAGGGCCCCGTCTACGAGCGCCCCTACGCCCGCCCCGCCTGGCAGGACGAGCTCCAGGCCGACGACCCGGCCAAGCTGCCCCGTCCGGCGAACGGCGACGAACTGCGCGCCGCGGCGCTCGCCCTGGTCTCCTCTCCGAACCAGGCCGCCAAGTCCTGGATCACCGACCAGTACGACCGGTACGTCCTCGGCGGCACGGTCCTCGCGCAGCCCGAGGACAGCGGCATGATCCGCATCGACGCGGAGACCGGTCTCGGCGTCGCCGTCTCCACCGACGGCAACAGCCGCTACGCCAAACTCGACCCGTACGAGGGAGCGCGGCTCGCGCTGGCCGAGTCGTACCGGAACGTGGCCGCCACCGGGGCCCGGCCGCTCGCCGTCACCGACTGCCTCAACTTCGGCTCGCCCGAGGACCCGGCCGCCATGTGGCAGTTCGCCGAGGCCGCCCGCGGCCTCGCCGACGCCTGCCTGGAGCTGGGCACGCCGGTGACCGGCGGCAACGTCTCGCTCTACAACCAGACGGGTGAGGCCGCCATCCACCCCACGCCGGTCGTCGGCGTCCTCGGTGTCATCGACGACGTCGCGCGCCGTACCCCGATGGCGTTCCGCGAGGAGGGCCACCTGATCTACCTGCTCGGCGAGACCCGCGAGGAGCTGGGCGGTTCAGCGTGGTCCCAGGTCGCCCACGGGCACCTGGGCGGACGCCCGCCCAGGGCCGACCTGGAGCGGGAGCGGCTGCTGGCGGACATCCTCATCTCCGCGTCGCGCGACGGCATGGCGGACGCCGCCCACGACATCTCCGACGGCGGCGTCATCCAGGCCCTCGCCGAGTCCTGCCTCAAGGGCGGGCGCGGAGCGCGCATCGTCGTGCCCGACGGGCTCGACCCCTTCGTCTTCCTCTTCTCCGAGTCGCAGGGGCGGGCGCTGGTGGCGGTTCCGCGCAGCGAGGAGCTGCGCTTCTCCGACATGTGCGCGGCGCGGGGGCTGCCCGCGGCGCGGGTGGGCGTCGTCGACGGCGACGCTCTCGAGGTGCAGGGGCACTTCGCGCTCCCGCTGGCGGAGCTGCGCCGCACCCACGAGGGCACCCTCCCCAAGCTGTTCGCCTGAGCGACCCTCTTCCCGGGGATCCGCCCCGCACACCCCGGCCGGCGAGGCCGCGGGGTGCGGGGCGGAGCCGTCGTGCGTGGGGGCGGGCCGGTTTCGGACCGGAGGGGCTGCCMWSRSGGCSSKGCSGGTGCGGCTAGTCTCCGGAACATGCCGCCCACCCCCTCCGGAAGAGACCGGCGTACGTACGACCCGAACCGCACCCGCAGGGCCCTCATCAATCAGGTGGAGGCCCTCACGGACGCCGCACACCGCCTGACTCCGGCTCAGCACGCCCTCCCGTCCGGGTTGCCCGGATGGGATGTGCACCACCTGCTGGTGCACCTCGCCCAGC
This sequence comes from Streptomyces sp. PU-14G, assembly GCF_041028275.1. Taxonomy (NCBI): domain Bacteria; kingdom Bacillati; phylum Actinomycetota; class Actinomycetes; order Kitasatosporales; family Streptomycetaceae; genus Streptomyces; species Streptomyces sp. PU-14G. The sequence continues at coordinate 14,358 of NZ_JASKYT010000111.1, read as the reverse complement.
AGATCGACGCGGTCCCCCGCCTCCTGGGCAGGCCGGAGGCGGACGTTTCCGCCCAGGCGCCCTCCGCGCCGGCACCGCAGGTGTCGCTGTCGCGGTGGGCCCTGTCCACGGCGGGCTGCGCCGAGCGGTGGGACGCGGCGGCCCGCGAGGAGGCGGCGCTGGTCGAGGACGGTCCGGCCCGTGTGGACCAGGCCGTCGCCGATCTGGAGCCGGTCATCGAGTCGGCGGTACGGGAGGATCTGCTGGTCCCCGCTGCGGCCGGGCCGATGCGGATGTTGGACTTCACGGTCTCCCGGCTGGTCGAACTGGTGGTGCACGGCGACGATCTGGCGCGGGCCACCGGGGTCCGCGTCTCGTTGGACCGGCAGGCGACGGCGGCCACCGTCCGGGTGCTCGCCGACGCGTTGGCCGCCAAGGCGCCGGGCGGTGCGGTCGAGGTGCGGGTGCCGCCCTTCGCTGTCGTGCAGGCGGTGGAGGGCCCTCGGCACACCCGCGGCACCCCGCCGAACGTGGTCGAGACCGACCCGTTGTCGTGGATCCGGCTGGCGACGGGCCGGCTGGCCTGGGCGGAGGCGCTGGAGGGCGGCCGGCTGCGGGCCGGCGGTGAGCGTTCCGACCTGTCGGGTGTGCTGCCCGTACTGGGGTGACCCGCGCGCGGCCGTGCGGAGCGGGAGAAGGCGCAGTGGGGTATCTCACCAGCGCGCGGGCCGGTCCGGGTGCCGGGCGCGGGGCCGGAACGGCGGGGAAGCGGCACCCAAGGCCGCCGCCGGCCCGTGCGCGGCTACGGGAAGCGGCGCGACGGCTACCGTACGTCTCCGTCGGGGCGGTCGGCGGCGGGCGTGTGACAGTCCGCGCCCTCGCCGTCAAGACCCGTGCCGTTCCGCGGGGTGTTCCCCGGTTCGGCGGAGTCCGGGCGCTGGCCTAGACTCGAAGACGTGCCACGTGGTGACGGAAAGCTCAGCCACGACCTCCTCCCCGGCGAGAAGGGCCCCCAGGACGCCTGCGGCGTCTTCGGTGTCTGGGCGCCCGGTGAAGAGGTCGCGAAGCTCACGTATTTCGGCCTGTACGCCCTGCAACACCGCGGTCAGGAGTCCGCGGGTATCGCGGTGAGCAACGGCTCCCAGATCCTGGTCTTCAAGGACATGGGGCTGGTCTCACAGGTCTTCGACGAAACTTCCCTAGGTTCTTTGCGCGGCCACATCGCCGTGGGTCACGCGCGCTACTCGACGACCGGCGCCTCGGTGTGGGAGAACGCCCAGCCGACCTTCCGCGCCACCGCTCACGGCTCGATCGCCCTGGGCCACAACGGCAACCTGGTCAACACCGCTCAGCTGGCGGAGCTGGTCGCCAAGCAGGCCTCGATGGGCAACGGCCGCGCCACGCAGGTGGCGGCGACCAACGACACCGACCTGGTCACGGCCCTGTTGGCGGGCCAGACCGACGACGGGGGCAGGCCGCTCACCGTCGAGGAGGCGGCGCCGCTCGTGCTGCCCCAGGTGCGGGGCGCGTTCTCGATGGTCTTCATGGACGAGAACACGCTGTACGCGGCGCGGGACCCGCAGGGCGTCAGGCCGCTGGTCCTGGGCCGGCTGGAGCGCGGCTGGGTCGTGGCGAGCGAGACGTCGGCGCTCGACATCGTCGGTGCCAGCTTCATCCGGGAGATCGAGCCGGGTGAGCTCGTCGCCATCGACGAGGACGGGCTGCGCAGTTCACGTTTTGCCGAGGCAAAGCCGCGGGGCTGTGTGTTCGAGTACGTCTACCTGGCGCGCCCCGACACGGACATCGCGGGGCGCAACGTCTATCTGTCGCGCGTCGAGATGGGCCGCAAACTGGCGGCCGAGGCCCCCGCGGACGCCGACCTGGTGATACCGACTCCGGAGTCGGGCACGCCCGCGGCGGTCGGATACGCCGAGGCGAGCGGCATTCCCTACGGCTCCGGGCTGGTCAAGAACTCGTACGTGGGCCGCACCTTCATCCAGCCCTCGCAGACCATCCGGCAGTTGGGCATCCGGCTCAAGCTGAACCCGCTGAAGGAAGTCATCCGCGGCAAGCGGCTGGTCGTCGTGGACGACTCGATCGTGCGCGGCAACACCCAGCGCGCGCTCGTGCGGATGCTGCGCGAGGCCGGGGCCGCCGAGGTGCACGTGCGGATCTCCTCGCCGCCGATCAAGTGGCCGTGCTTCTTCGGTATCGACTTCGCCACCCGGGCCGAACTGATCGCCAACGGGCTGTCGACCGAGGAGATCGGCAAGTCGCTGGGGGCCGATTCGCTCGCCTACATCTCGATCGACGGCATGACCGACGCGACGACCATCCCGAAGCGGGACCTGTGCCGGGCGTGTTTCGACGGGGAGTATCCGATGGAACTCCCCGATCCTGAGCTGCTCGGGAAGCACCTGTTGGAGGCCGAGGCCTCGGCCGATGTCGACGGCGTCGGCACGCTGGCCTCCGGGGTGGGCGCCGCGGACGCCCTGAAGCGCCCGTAACCGTTCCGGCCCCTGCCCTCCCCTGCTCACCGTTTCCGCGGGTCGCCGCCCCCCGTCACCGATATGGCTTCGCTCGTCCGCAGGCTCCCCGGGCTCCGTTCCGGGGGCACCCCCCCCGGGCGCAGTCCGGGGGCGCGTGCGGACCGGCGGACCGGGCGCAGAGCCCTGGGAAACGGTGAAAGGGCGGGGCGGGGGCGAAGGCACCGCCGTCAGCTCCCCTGCACGTAAAGGACGTACACGTACCGATGACAAACACTGAAGGCGCCAGCTACGCCGACGCCGGGGTCGACATCGAGGCGGGCGACCGCGCGGTGACGCTGATGAAGGAGTGGGTCTCCAAGACGCAGCGGCCCGAGTCGGTCGGCTCGCTGGGCGGCTTCGCCGGGCTCTTCGACGCGTCGCGGCTCAAGGAGTACGCCCGCCCGCTGCTGGCCTCGGCCACGGACGGGGTGGGCACCAAGGTGGCCCTGGCGCAGCGGATGGACGTGCACGACACGATCGGGCACGACCTGGTGGCGATGGTCGTGGACGACCTGGTGGTCTGCGGCGCGGAGCCGCTGTTCATGACGGACTACATCTGCGTGGGCAGGGTCGTCCCCGAGCGGGTGGCCCAGATCGTGAAGGGGATCGCCGAGGGGTGCGTGCTCGCGGGCTGCTCGCTGGTGGGCGGCGAGACGGCGGAGCACCCGGGGCTGCTCGGCCCCGACGAGTACGACGTGGCGGGCGCGGGCACGGGCGTGGTGGAGGCCGACGCCGTGCTGGGCCCGGATCGTATCCGTTCGGGGGACGCCGTGGTGGCGATGGCGTCCTCGGGTCTTCACTCGAACGGGTACTCGCTGGTGCGGCACGTGGTGTTCGACCGGGCCGGCTGGACGCTGGAGCGCCAGGTGCCCGAGTTCGGCCGCACGCTCGGCGAGGAGCTGCTGGAGCCCACGAAGATCTACTCGCTGGACTGCCTGGAGCTGGCTCGGACGAGCGAGGTGCACGCGTTCTCGCACGTGACGGGCGGCGGGCTCGCCAGCAACCTGGCCCGCGTGGTCCCCGACGAGCTGCACGCACGGGTGGACCGGGCGACGTGGGCTCCCGGTGCGGTCTTCGACGTGGTCGGCGGCGCGGGAAAGGTCGCGCGGGCCGAGCTGGAGAAGACGCTGAACATGGGAGTCGGCATGATCGCCGTCGTGCCGCAGGGGTCCGTCGACGCGACGCTGGCGACGCTGGGCGAGCGCGGCGTGGACGCGTGGGTCGCCGGCGAGATCTCCGAGCGGGGTGACCGCGAGGAGGCCGTCACTCTGACGGGTGACTATGCGCGCTGACGTCTGCACGGCACGTCAGAACCCGGTCCGGCGGGAGCCGGACCGGGTCTGTACCGGTGATGAACGTCAGGCTGAACGTCAGGCGCCGCGGCGCTTCGACTGGTGGTCGGACGACTCGGGCGAGCCGTTGTCGTCCTCCTCCTGGTCGTCGTACAGATCCGCGTACCGTGCGTACGGGTCCTGCTCATCGTCTTCGAAAGGGTCGCCGTTCGGCGACTCGTTCGATGTCGATGCGCCCAGCTCCTCGGCCAGGCGCGAGAGGTCTGTCCCGCCAGTGTTGTACTTCAGCTGGCGGGCGACCTTCGTCTGCTTGGCCTTGGCCCGGCCGCGCCCCATGGCTCGACCCCCTCAACGACGGGGCTCGACGGCCCCAGAGTCTTGACACGCGTTCATGGTTCATAGCGGCCTCTCGGGGGAGAGACCGGTGCTCAGGGCTTCAACGGTACCTGCTTCCGCCGCCGTACGGTACGTCGCCCGCACGACACGGCCGCCGTCCGACGCGCCCGTTGACCGTCCTGGTGCTGGTCAGTGCTGATTTTACCTTCCTGGAGCGGAGAGACCCGCCGCGGGGTGGTGAGACCACTGTCACGGATCCCTCCGCCGCTGTTCACGCGGTGCTGATCGGGCGCTTACGCGGCTGTCACAGGCCCATGCGCTGTTCGGCGAGCCGGTCGGCGGCGGCGGCCGGCGGCACGCCGTCCGCCGCGGCGCGGTCGAAGATCGCCTTCGTGGTGTCGAGGATCTGCGTCGCCTTTGCCTTCGCACGTGTGAAGTCGAAGCCGTTGAACTCGTCCGCGACCTGGATGACGCCGCCCGCGTTCACCACGTAGTCGGGCGCGTAGAGGATGCCGCGGTCGGCCAGGTCCTTCTCCACCCCGGGATGGGCGAGCTGGTTGTTGGCGGCACCGCAGACGATCTTGGCGGTCAGCGCCGCGACGGTCTCGTCGTCCAGCGCGCCGCCGAGAGCGCAGGGCGCGTACAGATCCAGGCCCTCGGTCCGCAGCAGGTCCCAGGTGTCCGCCACCGCGCTCAGGGGCGCGCCGGGGTGCGCCGCCAGCACCGCGCGCACGGACTCCTCGCGCACGTCCGTGACCACGACCCGGGCGCCGTCCTGCAGCAAGTGGTCGACCAGGTGCTTGCCGACCTTGCCGACGCCGGCGACACCGACGAGCCTGCCGCGCAGCGTGGGGGCGCCCCACAGGTGCTGGGCGCTGGCCCGCATGCCCTGGAAGACGCCGAAGGCGGTGAGGACGGACGAGTCGCCCGCGCCCCCGTTCTCGGGCGAGCGTCCCGTGGTCCAGCGGCACTCCTGGGCCACCACGTCCATGTCCTGCACGTAGGTGCCCACGTCACAGGCTGTGACGTAGCGTCCGCCAAGGGAGGCCACGAAGCGCCCGTAGGCGCGCAGCAGCGCCTCGCTCTTGAGCTGCTCGGGGTCGCCGATGATCACGGCCTTGCCGCCACCGTGGTCGAGCCCGGCCAGCGCGTTCTTGTACGACATGCCGCGCGCGAGGTTGAGCGCGTCGAGCACCGCGGCCTGTTCGGGATCGGCCGAGCCCGCGTAGGCGTGGAAGCGGGTGCCGCCCAGGGCAGGGCCGAGCGCGGTGGAGTGCAGCGCGATGACGGCCTTGAGACCGCTGGGGCGGTCCTGGCAGAGCAGCACCTGCTCGTGACCGCCCTGGTCGGAGTGGAAGAGGGTGGCGGTGACCGGGTTCCCCGCGGGGAGGCCGGCCGGAACGCTTGCAGAAGGTGATACCTCGATCACGGTAGTGACTCCTGGAATCGCGTCGTAGCCCTCGCACGGGGGGCCGCTTGTGGCGGTCGGTGCCCCTGCGGGGCCGGTCCGCAAGCAGCGTACGACCCCCGCGCCCCGGGCACGTTGCGGTCCCACGATCGGGGTAGTCAACTGTCTTCCAGATGCGTCCCACAACGCATCCGGGCCGCTCATCAGGGGCGGACGGTTCGTCAGAGCTTGGAGGCAGTGCGTGGCTGAGAAAGCGCCGGTCATCGTCCCGTACGCGGCGTACCTGCGGGTCTATGAACCGCTGGCCGCCTTTCCCGAGCCGGAGCGCTCGCACTGGATCGCGTATGCGAAGGCGGAGCGCTTTCCGACCGCGCAGGACGAAATCCGCCGCGCCCTGGCCGACTTGGTGCCCGTGCCGCCCGTGGTGGTGCCGGTGCGGGAGAGCGCCGAGGCGTTCGTGACGGACGTGGACGGCGTGACGTGCGTGTGCCCCTGGCGCACCCGGCTGCGCGGCTGGCAGGCCCTCAGCGCCCTGACCCAGGCCGCGGGCAACCGCGAACTCGACCTGCCGCAGACGGTGCTGGACGCGGCGCTGCCCCCGGTCGTGCGCCGCCAGGCCGTGGCCGACTACGAGCAGTGGCGGGAGGGCAACCCGGACGCCCGCCCGTGGATCCGTACCGCGCTGTGGCATGTGCCCGTGCGGTGGTTCGTTCTTTTCGTCGACGAAGAAAGGGAGTTTGCGAAGCCGGAATCGGGTCAGGAGAGCGGACAGCAGTTCGTTCTCCGCTATCGCACTCCCATGGTGGAGGCGAGGCGTCGCCTCGCCCGCGGCCTGAAGGTGCTTCGCGAAGAGCTGGAGGAGGGGCCGCTCATCGAAGGACTGATCGACGTGGGCCGCTGGCTGGAGGAGTTCCATCCGCGGTCCCTCGTCGAACTGGACTACGGCGGGCTGGCCCACGCGATCCCCGAGGACCAGCTCGCGGGAGACCACTCCGCCGCCGACGTCACGGAGGGCCTGACCGCGCTGCGCGCCGGCGACGGCGAGCGGGCGGGCGCGGCGTACGAACGGCTGACGGAGCGCTGGAGGGCGATCCGGCGGCTCCAGTACGCGAACTGAGGCACCACCCACCCCGCCGTACAGGGGGAGGGCTGTACTCCGGGCCCTCTCCCGGCGCCGGCCAGGAGCCCGCGCAGGCGAGGGGAGGAGTGGGACCTACGTCCCGAACCGGGTCTTTGCCTCAAGCGTGATGGATTGCACTTAAACGGGTCTTGCTCTCAGAGCTATCCCTCGTGTCAAAATAGGACAAGGAGTTCGCACGGGACTCCTTCCGCCCAACTATGGGTGGATACATCGGTATTGCGCTCCTTGGTGGGTCTGGTGACCCCTGCTCCCGTTGTGACTGATTGTCATGGTGGGATGACTGTCCGCTATAGGACGGTCCATCGGCTTCCGCCGAGGTTGAACACCTGAGAGGGCAATTCCATCGGTTTGGCCGACGTGGCTGGACAGATGGTGTAGTTGTAGTGCCGAGGACAAGCCGTTCGTCCTATAACCGACTCGGCTCGCGTCCGCCATATCGGGCAACGCGGGTCAAGGTGCAGAATTTAGAGGAAAGAACCGTGATGGTTCGGTTCTCCCGAGGAGGCCGCTCATGACCGCTCGCACCCCTGATGCCGAGCCGCTGTTGACCCCGGCTGAGGTTGCCACGATGTTCCGCGTGGACCCCAAGACGGTCACGCGCTGGGCAAAGGCGGGCAAGCTCACGTCCATCCGCACGCTCGGAGGACACCGCCGCTACCGCGAGGCGGAGGTTCGCGCCCTGCTGGCGGGTATCCCGCAGCAGCGCAGCGAGGCCTGATCAGGCTTCTGACCAGGCACGACAGCACCATATAAGGGCATTTTTCGGGGCCCCCTCCCCGAAGTACCGCCCCTCAGCACCACCAGGCACATCAGGCCAGGCCGCTGCCCCAACAGCGCTTCGCCGTCGATCGCGCTGGACTCCGCCGGGTCCAGCGCGATCTTTTTTGTGCCCCGACCCCGCTGCCGGTGGGGGTTGCTGCGCGCTGCTGAGCGGTTTTGGGGCGCTCGCCGAGGGTGCCGTGAGGGCTCCCCGGGCGGCGGACCACTCCGGGATGGGGAGGCAGTGCAATTGCACATATTAAATTGAGGCTGCCTGAGGGACCCTCATGTTCCCGATGAGTACGCCCAAGTTGAGTGACTCCCGCCACACCTGGCGGGTCTTGAGATGATCGGCGCCGATGCGATATTGCGCCAACGGGAGGGCGGGGCCCGTCACTTGCCCCCGCGGTGAGCCGTGCGCGGGGACGCCAACGCCAGCCGCAGCAGCCGATGGCAGTGCGGGCAGTGCCGGGTCGCGTGCCGCCGGCGCTCCGCGCCGGCCAGATGCGTCCGCAAGAGCGCCCGCGCCTCTCGCCGGACCGCGTCGCCGAACCCCGCAGCCATCACGTCACCTCCACGGCTAGGAGTACCCACGGAGCAGGTGGCCGTCAACACGGTTGACTCGTTCGGCTACGGACGATTCCCACGGCGGCACCGGGCACCGCGGCTCCTGGAGCCGCGGTGCCTGCGTGGAGCCGAGCCGCGCGGTTCGAGGGGGGCGAGCCGCGCGGCCTGCCGGGGGGCGAGCCGTACGGCCTGCGGGGAGCCATGGGTGTCGCGGGAACGGAAGACTCGCGGGGCGGGAGAGCCCGGGAGGCGGGAGAGCCTCGGGGAGCGGAAGAGTCCCGGGACGGGAGAGTCGCGGGACGGGAGAGCCTCGGGGTCGGAGGAGTCGCGGGGGCGGAAGAGTCCCGGGAACGCGAAGAGGGCCCGGGTAACCACCGTTACCCGGGCCCTCATGGAGTGCGGTCCTGACGGGATTTGAACCCGCGGCCTCCACCTTGACAGGGTGGCGAGCACTCCAAACTGCTCCACAGGACCTCGCGAGATGGAACTCTACAGCAGCCCTGCCCCGCGAAGCGAACTCACTCTCTGCGTACACATGCTCACGGAGCGGCGGCGTCGACGGCCTTCACGATCCGCTTGTCCGAGACCGGATAGGCCGTGCCCAGGGCGTGCGCGAAGTAGCTGACGCGCAGCTCCTCCAGCATCCAGCGGATGTCACGCGCCGCCTGCGGCACCGGGCGGCCCGGCGGGAACTGCTCCAGCAGCCACAGGTACTCGTCCCGCATCTCGTGCACCTTCGCCATCCGGGTGCGGTCCCGTTCGACGTTGTGCGGGAGCTGCTGGAGGCGCCGGTCGGCGGCGACGAGGTAGCGCATCAGATCGGGCAGCCGGCCGGCGCCGTGCTCGGTCACGAAACCGGGCTTGACCAGGTCGGCGAGCTGCCCGCGCACATCGGCCACCGAATCGGCCAGTACCGGGCTGGTCGTCGCCCGCAGCCGGCCCTCGCACGAGTGCCAGGCCGCCAGCACCTCCTGCACCTGGCGCACTGTCCGCAGTGTGGCGTCGACCAGGTCGGCCCGTACGGCGTCGAACAGCTTGCGGAACGACTCCTCGTCCCAGGCGGGGCCGCCACGGCCCGCGACCAGTTGGTCGACGGTCGCCGCGACACAGTCCTCGAACAGGGCCTGCACGCTGCCGTGGGGGGAGCGGGACAGCGCCAGCTTCTGCCGGTTGTCCAGCTTCGACTGGGCGAACTTCGCCGGATCGGAGGGGAGGTTGAGCAGGATGAGGCGCCTGGTGCCGCGCCACATGGCGGCGCGCTGCTCCGCCTCCGTGTCGTACAGCCGTACCCCGACCGAGCCGCCCTCGTCGGCGAGCGCCGGATAGGCCTTGACCGGCTGGCCCGCGCGCCGCGTCTCGAACGTGCGGGGCAGGCTGCCGAGCGTCCAGCTCGTCAGTCCTGAGCGCTGGAAGGAGGGGGCCGGTGCGGCGGCTGCCGCGTCCGCGCCGGACTCCGGGCCCCCGGGGGTCCCCCCGGCGCCCTGAGCGGCCTTGCGGGCCTTCTTGTGCGCCGCCCGCGCCGAGGAGTCGAACGCCCTGGAGATCGCCGTCTGCGTCTGCGACCTGAGCTGGACCTGGAGCCGCTCGACGTCCTTGCTCTCCGCCAGCTTGCGGCGCCGCTCGTCCGTCACCCGAAAGGTGATCTTGAGGTGGTCGGGGACCTTCGACCAGTCGAAGTCCTGGGCCGCGACCGGCACCCCGACCATCCGCTTGAGCTCCCGCGCCAGCGTGTACGTGAGCGGCTCCTGCCCCGGTACGGCCCGGCGCAGGAACTCCTGGGCGAAGTTCGGCGCGGGCACGTAGTGGCGGCGGATCGCCTTGGGCAGCGACCGGATCAGCTCGGTGACCAGGTCCTCGCGCAACCCCGGGATCTGCCAGTCGAAGCCCTCCGAGGTGACCTGGTTGAGCACCTGCAGCGGCACGTGGACGGTCACACCGTCGGCGTCCGCGCCCGGCTCGAACTGGTACGTCACCGGGAGCGCCAGACCGCCCTGCCGCCACACGTCCGGGTAGTCGGAGGCGGAGATCTCCTCGGCGCGGTCGCTGATGAGCATCGACTTCTCGAAGTTGAGCAGGTCGGGCTCGTCGCGCCGCTTCTTCTTCCACCACGCGTCGAAATGCGCGCCGGAGACGACGTGTTCGGGCACGCGCTGGTCGTAGAAGTCGTACAGCGTCTCGTCGTCGACGAGGATGCCGCGGCGCCGCGCCCGGTGCTCCAGCTCCTCCACCTCGTCGAGCAGCTTGCGGTTCTCGTGGAAGAACTGGTGGTGGGTGCGCCAGTCGCCCTCCACCAACGCGTTGCGCAGGAACAGGTCGCGCGAGGTCTCCGGATCGATCCGGCCGTAGCTGACCTTCCGCTGCGCGACGATCGGCACCCCGTAGAGCGTCACCCGCTCGTACGCCACCACCGCCGCCTGCTTCTGCTCCCAGTGCGGTTCGCTGTACGTGCGCTTCACCAGGTGCTGGGCCAGCGGCTCGATCCACTCGGGGTCGATCTTCGCGTTGACCCGCGCCCACAGCCGCGAGGTCTCCACCAGCTCCGCCGACATCACCCAGCGCGGCGGCTTCTTGAACAGCGCGGAGCCGGGGAAGACCGCGAACTTGGCGCTGCGGGCGCCCAAGTACTCGTTCTTCTCGGTGTCCTTGAGGCCGATGTGCGACAACAGGCCGGCCAGCAGCGACTGGTGCACGGCGTCCGGCGACGGCTCGCTGCCGTCAGAACCGCCCGGCTCGGCGAGCCGGATGCGCATCGTCTTCGCGACCTGCCGCAGCTGGCTGTAGATGTCCTGCCACTCGCGTATCCGCAGGTAGTTGAGGAACTCGGACTTGCACAGCCGGCGGAAGGCGGACGAGGACAGCTCCCGCTGCTGCTCCCGCACGTAGCGCCACAGGTTCAGAAACGCGAGGAAGTCGCTCGTCTCGTCTTTGAAGCGGGCGTGCTGCTGGTCGGCCTGCTGCTGCTTGTCGGCGGGGCGCTCGCGCGGGTCCTGGATGGAGAGCGCTGCCGCGATCACCATCACCTCGTGGGCGCAGCCGTTCCGGTCGGCCTCCAGCACCATGCGGGCCAGCCGCGGGTCGACGGGCAGTTGGGCGAGGCTGCGGCCCGTCTTCGTCAGCTTCCGCACCTGCGTCTGCTGTGTCTGCTCCGCCTGCTGTGCTTGCTGCGCTTGCGGGGTTTGCTGGGCTTGCCGTGTTTGCGGTGCCTGCTGTGCTTGCGGGGCCTGCTGGGCCTGCTGTGTCCGCAGGGCTTGCCGGGTCTCCAGCGCGCCCAGCTCCTCCAGCAGCTGCACGCCCGCCTTGATGGAGCGGTGGTCCGGAGGGTCGATGAAGGGGAACTTCTCGATGTCGCCGAGCCCGGCGGCCGTCATCTGGAGAATGACCGAGGCCAGGTTGGTGCGCAGGATCTCCGGATCGGTGAACTCCGGCCGGGAGACGAAGTCCTCCTCCGAGTACAGCCTGATGCAGATGCCCTCGGACGTACGACCCGAACGCCCCTTGCGCTGGTTGGCGCTCGCCTGGCTGACCGGCTCGATCGGCAGCCGCTGCACCTTGGTGCGGTGGCTGTAGCGAGAGATGCGGGCCGTACCCGGATCGATGACGTACTTGATGCCGGGCACCGTCAGCGACGTCTCCGCCACGTTGGTGGCCAGCACGACGCGGCGCCCGGTGTGCGCCTGGAAGACCCGGTGCTGCTCCTGATGCGACAACCGCGCGTACAGGGGCAGGATCTCCACGTCGGCACGGCCCGGTTGGTGCCCCTGGGCCCGTCTGAACTTCTTCTCCAGCGCGTCCGCCGTGTCGCGGATCTCCCGCTCCCCCGAGAGGAACACCAGGATGTCGCCGGGGCCCTCGGCGTGCAGCTCGTCCACCGCGTCCGAGATCGCGGTGACCTGATCCCGGTCGGGGGCCTCGGAATCCTCCTCCAGGAGCGGCCGGTAGCGCACCTCCACCGGATACGTGCGACCGCTGACCTCCACGATCGGCGCGTCCCCGAAGTGCCGGGAGAAACGCTCCGGATCGATCGTCGCCGACGTGATGACGACCTTCAGATCCGGCCGCTTGGGCAACAGCTGCGCCAGATAGCCCAGCAGGAAATCGATGTTGAGCGAGCGCTCGTGCGCCTCGTCGATGATGATCGTGTCGTACTGGCGCAGCTCGCGGTCCTGCTGGATCTCCGCCAGCAGGATGCCGTCCGTCATCAGCTTGACCAGCGTGTGGTCCTTCACCTGGTCGGTGAAGCGCACCTTCCAGCCGACGGCCTCGCCCAGCTGCGACCCCAGCTCCTCGGCCACCCGCTCGGCGACCGTACGCGCCGCGATCCGACGCGGCTGCGTGTGACCGATCACCCCGTGGATGCCGCGGCCCAGCTCCATGCAGATCTTCGGGATCTGCGTCGTCTTGCCGGAGCCCGTCTCGCCCGCCACGATCACCACCTGGTGGTCGCGGACGGCCTCGAGGATCGCGTCCTTCTTCTGGCTGACCGGCAGCTGCTCGGGATAGGTGATCCGCGGGACCGCCTCGCGGCGGGCGGCCACCCGCAGCTCGGAGGCGTCCATCGCGGCGGAGATCTCCGCGAGAACGGCCGCGCGGGCCTCTTCCTTGCGGATCTTGCGGGCACCCGCCAGCCGACGGGCCAGCCGGTGCTGGTCGGCGAGCAGGAGAGCGGGGAGGCGAGCCGTCAGCTCGCGCGGCGTCGCCGCCTGCTGCCGTGCCGCCGGCTCGTGCGGGGAGGGAGTGGGAGTCGACATACCGTGCTCCAGGATCTCACCCCCGGGGACGGTATGGCGAACAGTTTGCCCGCGCCAAGGGGCGGGAACCGATGTGCGGCCCTTCGCGTCGCCGACTGCGTACCCAGGAGGGGCCAGGGACGGGAGGGGAACCGAGGTGGCGGAGGGGGAAGCAGGAAAAGCCGCAGAGGTGAGGGAGACGGACGCTCCCACCCGGTCCGGACGAGGCGCCACGCGGCGCGGGCGCGACCTCGCGCGCCGCAGGCGCTGGGTGAGAGGAGCCGTCTGCGCCTGCGTGCTCGCGCTGCTGCCCGCGACATGGGTGCGGTTGTCCACCGAGGGCCGCACCGCGACGGTGTCCGCGGCGCCCCGCGCCCCGGTGGCCCTGGTGTTCGGCGCGGGGCTGTGGGACGGTGCGCCGTCCCCGTACCTGGCGCACCGCCTCGACACGGCGGTGGATCTGTACCGGGCGGGCAAGGTCCGCGCTCTCCTCGTCTCGGGCGACAACAGCCGACGTGACTACGACGAGCCCGGCGCGATGCGCGACTACCTCGCCGAGCGCGGCGTTCCCGCCTCCCGCATCGTCGCGGACCACGCCGGCTTCGACACCTGGGACTCCTGCACCCGCGCGGCCCGCGTGTTCGGAGTGCACCGGGCCCTGCTGGTGAGCCAGGACTACCACGTGCGCCGGGCCACCGCGCTGTGCCGGGCGGCGGGGATCGACTCGTGGGGCGTTCCGGTGCGGGAGCCGCACGATGCGACCTGGTACGCGGGCGGCCTGCGCGAACTGCCCGGCGCGGTGAAAGCAGCCGCCGACGCCGCCCTGCGCCCCGACCCCCACTTCCTGGGGCCCCGCGAACCAGGAGTCCGCCGCGCCCTCGCCACCTGACGGGAGATGCCTCGCCTTCTCCGGTCCGTAAGCACCTCGCCATCCCGGCAGGCGCCTCGTCCCCTCCCGTAGGCGGCGCCGCGCGCGCCAGGTGCTGCACCGGAGCGCTGCGGGGATCCCTTCACCGAGTGGTGCTCGCGGAAGCCGCGCGGAGGGAGACCGGTCCTGTGGGGGAGCGGCACCGTTATGGTGGCGGCATGAGCGGTGGCGGGCAGACAGCACGGGTGCGGCGGGTTGCCGCCGTGCTCGGCGGCCCGCTGCTCGTCCTGATGGCCGGGCTGCTGCTCGGCCTGTGCGGGCCCGCTTCAGCTTCCGCTTCCGCTCCCGCTTCCGCGCCCGTCGGGGGAGCGTCTGACTCCAGCGGGGCGCCGACTTCCGGCGGGGCGCCGGTTTCCAGCGGGGCGGCTGCTTCCAGTGGGGCGTCGGCTTCCGGCGGGGCGGCTGCTGCCAGCGGGGCGCCGGTTTCCAGCGGGGCGCCGGTTTCCGGCGGGGCGGTCTCGTACGACTCCCCACGTCGCGCTGCCCTTCCCGACGACCACCTCGTCACGGACGACGCGGGGTCCTCGCGCTGCCACAAGTCGCAGGGCGAGGGCAGCGGGCTTCCGGCCGCGCCCTCCACGACGGCGCAGCAGACGCTTCCCCTCGCGCTCCCTGTCTGCCCCACACCCGAGTCGCACGCCGCGATCGGAGCGGCGCACGAGCGGCCCCCCGTGCGCGGTCCCGCTCCCGCAC
>NZ_JASKYT010000110.1:0-17831 GCF_041028275.1 Streptomyces sp. PU-14G | reverse complement strand
TTGCTGGGCTCGCGGGGCCCGGTGCGTGCTCTCGCAAGGCGGAGGAAGGAGTCCCTGCGGAGCAGCGGCGACTGACGACAACGCCGCGAGAGTGCGTGCCGGGCCCCGCGAGCCCAGCAAGATCCAAACGAAAGGCCCCAGGGCTTACGGGCGTTGTCGTCAGTCGCCGCTGCTCCGCAGGGACTCCTTCCTCCGCCTYGCGAGAGMDCGTGCCGGGCCCCGCGAGCCCAGCAAGATCCAAACGAAAGGCCCCAGGGCTTACGGGGCGTCCCCGCGGGAGGGGCTGCACCGAAAGGTCTCACTCCACGTTGATCTTGAATGTGGAGGTGGTGTTCCTGATGTCCTCGGCGTTGTCCTTCAGAGTGAGGTTCTTGAAGGTGGCCTCGCCGACGGCGGGGCCCTGTCCCTGTTCCGGCATCTCGTTGGCCCAGATGCCGAAACCGGACCTGTCGTCGAACTCGTCACCGGACTTGTGCGCGCCGAAGACCGTGACGTCGGACAGCACCGTGTCCTCGACCGGGTGCTGCGGCTGACCGCCCACGTAGTTGGTCTGGAACATGATGCCGTGGTAGGTCGGTTCTGTGATGTCGACGTCGTCCACCCGGATGGCGCGGAACGGCTTCGAGGCGGAGAACATCCAGACGCCGGGGAAGGTCTGCCCGTTCCAGAAGTGACCGCCGGCGCGCTCGACGCTGATGTTCTCCAGTCGCGTCGGGTCGGGGCCGAAGCCGTTCATCGGGTAGCCGAAGTCCAGCGAGGAGACGGTGATGCCGGAGTAGACCAGAGTGTCGGCGACGTGGATGTCGCGGAAGGTGTTGAGGTGGCCGCCGTAGACCGCCACGCCTGCCGCCCGCCAGGTGAGCTTGCTGGTGAGTTTCTCGTAGACGTTGTTCTTCTGGTCGGTGCCGCCCGCGTCGGTGGAGGAGAACAGCGCGAACGAGTCGTCCCCGGTGGCGCGCGCCTCGTTGTTGGTGACCAGGTTGTCGGTGGACCCGTTGGTCATGTTGAGGCCGTCGGCGAAGGTGTTGCGGATGCGGTTGTCCTTCAGCGTCATCCGGTCCGTGTTCGCACCCCAGTAGAGGCACACCATGTGCTCGGCCCAGATGTTCTCGATCGTGATGCCGGAGACGTCCCGGAAGTCGAACACCTTGCCGGGGCCGTCGATGCGGGAGGTGTAGTTGCCGAAGTACGCGAAGCCGGAGAACGTCGAACCGTTGGCGCCCTGGTCGGCGCGGAAGCCGATGTCGGTGTTCTGCTGCCCGGACGGTGCGTGGAAGCGGGTGAACCACGGACCGGCTCCGATCACCTTGACCGGCTTGCCGTAGACCTGGAACTTGCTGGAGGTCTCGTAGTCGCCCGGCGGCAGGTAGACGCCCTGGATCTTCCCCGTGGTGTCCATCCGTGCCGTGTCCAGGGCGTTCTGTACGTCCTGGTGACCGGTGCCGGCCGGCTCGACGAACGCGTCCGGGTCCGGGTTGGGTGCGGCCGTGGCCTTCTCGAAGTCGACGAAGTCGATCGCGTACCTGGAGGTGTTGCCGCCGTCCTTCTGCAGCCTGATCTTCGCGCCTGCCGGGACGGTGCGGCCCAGATCGAGGTGCGCCTCGTCGTAGATGTGCCGCGGCGGGCCCGCGTTCGGGTCGTTCACGGGCGCCGCTTCGGGCCCGTACAGCCACGCGTACGCGGAGGTCAGACCGAACGGCTCGGTCTTCTCCCCGTCGACGTAGACGTTGAGCGTGGCGTCCGTGCCGTCCGGTATGGAGAACCTGGTGACCAGGGTGTTGGTCTCCACCGGTGCGGTGAACTCCACGTACTGGCCGGTCTCCTCCAGCGTCACGGCCTTCCGTCCCGACGCCTCTCCCGCCAGGTCGCCGATCTTCCGGTTGGGCCCGATGACCTGTGCGCCGCCGCCGGTGGTGCCGGCTTCGGCCTCGACGGTGGTGTATGGCATCCGGGCACCGCGCCCTGCCTCGGCTCGCTCGGCCTGCTCGGTGCCGGTTCGCGCCAAGGCGGCACCGCTCTTGGGCGGTGTGAAGGCGGCCTCGGCGCGCGCGGCGGTCCCGGCGGGAACGGTGCGGGTGACGGCATGGCTGTCAGGTGACTGGTTCCCGGCCGCGTCCCTGGCCCGTACCGCGTAGGTGACCTTCTTCTCGCGCGGCCCCGGAGCGGCGGTGTCCTTCCAGCGCAGCGTCTTCGCCGGGAGGCTGGCGCGCAGCTCGCCGTTCGCGTACACGTCGTACCCGGTGGCTCCCGCGGTGTGCTGCCAGCTGAGCGTGGTGCCCTTCAGCGCCGTCTCGGCCGGGGCCGCGGGCGGGGCGGTGTCGCCGGAGCGCGCCGCGTGGACCGCGAGCTCCGACACCTTCTCGGCACCGGTGACGCGCAGGTAGCGGACCGCCGCGCCGTGCAGCGTGAAGGTGACCTTCCCTGTGCGGGCCGTGAGGCCGGACAGCTCGCTGAAGTCCTCGCCGTTGGCCGAGCCCTCGAGGCGTACGGTCCGGTCCGCGCCGGGCAGCCGGACCTCGGCCCGGTCCAGGCGTCGGGTCGCGCCCAGGTCCGCCGTGACCCAGCCCTTGCTGCTGCCTTTTGCGTACGTGTCAGGGTCGCCGTCCTGAACGCGTGCCGTGCCCTGCCCGGTGAGGCGCAGCGGGAGGGGGTCGGAGCCGCTGGCCGCGTGGACCGGCACCATCTGCCAGCTGGTCAGCAACAGGCCGGTGCCGAGCGTGGCCGCCAGCGCTGACCGCCACGCTCTGCCGCTCAATCGTGTCGTGCGCATGACATTTTCTTCTTCGTGGGGGTCGCGGCCCGGCCGCGGGCGCTCAGGCCCGCAGCCAGACCGCCGTGTCCCGCGGCAGCAGCCCCCGCGGGGACAAAGGGCCGCTCGCCAGCAGGAGTTCGGTGTCCGAGGGCAGCACCACCTCGTCGGGGCCGAAGTTGACCAGACAGATCCAGGTGACGCCGTCCCGCTCCGCGGTGCGGGCGAAGGAGAGCACCCCCGGCTCGTCCGCGCGCAGCCGACGCAGCGGTCCCGCGTCGCCGAAGGAGCGCCGCAGCCGCAGGGCCGTGCGGTAGAGGGAGAGCATCGAGTCCGGGTCGTACGCCTGCCGCTCGGCGGCGTACCGGGCCCAGTCCGGCGGCGCGGGCAGCCAGCTCCGCTCGGGGGCACCCTCCCAGGGCAGCGGTACCCGGCAGCCGTCCCGGCCGGGGTCGATCCCGCCGGAGCGGGCGTGCATCGGATCCTGGATCAGCTCCCGGGGGATCTCCACCTCGGGCAGCCCCAGCTCCTCACCCTGGTACAGGTAGACGGCGCCGGGCAGCGCCAGGGTGAGCAGCGCTGCCGCCCGCGCCCGCCGCGTACCGAGCGCCAGGTCGGTGGGGACCGAGAAGCGCTTCCGTTCGAAGGCGAAGCCGGTGTCCTCGGCCCGCCCGTAGCGGGTGACCGTGCGGGTCACGTCGTGGTTGGCCAGCACCCAGGTGGCCGGCGCGCCGACCGGGGCGTGCGTGGCCAGAGTGAGCTCGATCGACTCCCACAGCTGCGCCGGGTCCCATGGGCGGGAGAGGAAGTCGAAGTTGAAGGCGGTGTGCAGCTCGTCAGGGCGCAGGTAGCGGGCGAACCGTTCGGCGTCGGGCAGCCAGATCTCCCCGATCAGCGCCGCACCGTACTCCTCGGCGATCCTCCGCCAGGAGCGGTAGATGTCGTGCAGCTCAGGCCGGTCGTGGAAGGGGTGCGGGCGGTCCGGGTCGGTCGAGGGCAGCCCGTCGGCCTTCGCCAGGAGCGCGGCGGAGTCGATCCGCACCCCTGCCGCGCCGCGTTCGAACCAGAACCGCAACACCTCCTCGTGCTCCTTGCGCACCTGCGGGTGGTTCCAGTTGAGGTCGGGCTGCTCGGGCGCGAAAAGGTGCAGATACCACTCGCCGTCCTCGGTCCGGGACCACGGCACCCCGCCGAACTCCCCCACCCAGTTGTTGGGCGGCTGGGGCGAGTACGGCCGGAAGTGGAACAGCTCGCGCTCGGGGGATCCGGGCCCCGCGGCCAGCGCGGCCTTGAACCACTCGTGCTGGTCGGAGACGTGGTTCGGGACGACGTCCACGATGCAGCGCATCCCCAGCTCGCCGGCCTCGGCGATCAGCTTCTCGGCCTCGTCGAGGGTGCCGAAGGCCGGGTCGATGGCGCGGTAGTCGGCGATGTCGTAACCGCCGTCGGCGAGCGGCGAGAGGTACCACGGGGTGAACCAGAGCGCGTCCACGCCCAGCTCGGCCAGGTAGGGCAGCCGGGAGCGCACGCCGTCCAGATCGCCTGTGCCATCCCCGTTCCCGTCCGCGAAGGAACGCACGTACACCTGGTAGATGGCAGCACTGCGCCACCACTCCGTCCGTGACAAGAGGGAGTCCTTTCGAGGGAGATGCTTGAGCCGCCTGGCGCGGGGCCGGGCCCGGCGGCCGGGTCAGCCCTTGAGGCTGCCGGCGCCCAGCCCGGCGATGATCTGGCGCTGGAAGACCAGGAACAGCGCGATCAGCGGCAGCGAGGCCATCACGAGTCCGGCGACCAGGCTGTTGAGCGGGGTGTCCTGGGCCACCCGTTGCAGGAACACGCTCAGCGGCTGCCGCGCGGGGTCGGGCAGCACCAGCAAAGGCCAGAGGAAGTCCTTCCAGGCCGTGACGATGGACAGGAGGGAGACGACGGCGAGGATCGGCCGGGACAGCGGGAGGACCACGCGCCACATGGTGCGCAGCGGGCCCGCGCCGTCGATCTTCGCGGCGTCCAGCAGTTCGTCGGGGATGCGGTCGAAGAAGTTCTTCAGGATGTAGATGTTGAAGGCGTTGGCTGCGGCGGGCAGCCAGACCGCGCTCGGGCTGTTGATCAGGTTCCGGTTGAACAGGGGGACGTCCACGACGGTGAGGTAGACCGGCACCAGCAGCGCGGTGGCGGGCATCATCAAGGTCAGCAGCATCAGCCCGAGGACCACGTTGCCGAACCGGGGACGGAGTTTCGAGAGTGCGTACGCGGCCGGCACCTGCACCGCCAGTTGCACCAGCCAGGCCCCGCCGGCGAGCACGACCGTGTTCAGGAAGTAGCGGGCCAGGTCCATCTCCCGCCACGCCTTGGCGTAGTTCTCCGGGTGCCAGGTCTGCGGCACGTACGTGGGCGGGTTCCGCGCCAGTTCGGAGGGCGACTTCATGGCACCGGTCGCCGCCCAGTACAGCGGCACGATGAAGGCCACCGTGAACAGCACCAGCGAGACGGCGAGAACCGACCAGTAGATCATCCGGCCCCTGCGGGTCCGCAGGACCGCGGGGCGTACGAGAGTGCGCATGGAGGCGGACATCAGGTCACTCCTTGGAACCGCGGGTGACCCGCAGATAGAGGGCGGAGAAGGCGCCCAGGAAGAGCAGAAGCAGCAGGCTCAGCGCGCTGGCGGTCCCGAAGTCGTTGTAGACGAAGGCGTAGCGGTAGACCAGGAACATCACGGTCACCGTGGAGTCCTGCGGGCCGCCGCCTGTCATCACGTACGGCTCGGTGAACACCTGCATCGTCGCGACGATCTGGAGCAGCAGCAGGACCAGGAGCACGAACCTGGTCTGCGGGACGGTGACGTGGCGCAGCCGCTGCCACAGGTTGGCGCCGTCGAGCTCCGCCGCCTCGTACAGCTCACCGGGGATGGTCTGGAGCGCGGCCAGGTAGATCAGCGTCGTGGTGCCCATGTTGGCCCAGGTCGTGACGAGGACCAGGGAGAGCAGGGAGGTGGAGGAGGAGTCCAGCCAGGCCGAGGTCGGCAGGTGCACCGTGCGGAGAATCTCGTTGAGCAGCCCAGGGCCCGGGTCGTAGAACCACTTCCACATCAGCGCCACCACCACCGGCGGCAGCATCACCGGCAGGTAGACCAGAATCCGGAAGTACGCCCTCGCGTGCCGGAACTCGTTGAGCAGCACCGCCGTCAGGAACGGTACCGCGAACCCCAGCACCAGCGCGTACAGCGTGAACAGCGCCGTGTTCTTCCAAGCCGTCAGGAACAGCGGGTCGTGGAACAGCTTGTCGAAGTTGGCGAAGCCGGCCCAGGTGTTCCCCGTCGCGAAATTCACGTGCTGGAAGCCGAGAGTTATGTTGCGGACGATCGGCCACCAGGAGAACAGCGCGAAGATCACCAGGGCGGCACTGAGGAAGCCGTACGCCGTCATGTGCTCGCGCAGTGAGCGGCGACGGGCGCCCCGCCGCTTCGGCGCTGCGGGCGGCGACGGCGAGAGCGTGACCGCCCGCCGAGGAGGCGTCTTCAGCGAGGTGCTCATCAGGAGGCGCTGTAGATCGCGTCGACCTTCTTCTCGGCATCGTCGAGAAGCCTGTCGATGTCGGCGTCCTTCTGGGTCAGGACGGCCTGCATGACCGAGTCGAGCACCGCGTAGACCTCCTGGGCCTTCGGTGGCTCGATCACGCCCGGCACGTTGGGCGCGGCCTGCATGAAGGACTCGTAGTTGTCCGTCGGCACGTTGGCGTTCTTCTTCTTGATCTGCTCGACCTGCTCGCGGACCGAGCCCTTCCAGATGTCCGGCGTGGGCGGCATGGGCAGCCCGACCGGAAGTTCGTCCTTCACGTGGTCGGCGACGTTCTGCTCGATCAGGGAGGGGTTGAGGAACTTCCACTGGAGCCACTTGACCCCGGCCTTGACCTGTTCCGGTGACGCCTTGGGGTTGATCATGTACCCCTCCCCGCCGAGCAGCGTGGACTTCGCGTCCGGCACCGGAGCCAGGCCGTAGTCCTCGTACTCCCCACCGAACTGCTTGGCGATGACGCTGATGTTGTCGGCCGCCGAGAGGTACATGCCGAGCCTGCCCGAACCCATCATCCGCTGCACGTCCTCGGCCTGGAGCAGCTGCTTGCTGCCCATCGAGTCGTCCTTGAAGCGCATGTCGTGCAGATCCTGGAGAGTGGCCCTGCCCTCCGCGGTGTTGAACGCCGCTTTCCACGTGCCGCCGTCCTCCTCAGCGACCCGGCCGCCGCGCGAGTACAGCTCAGCGGTGTAGTGCCAGCCGCCCTGGTTGTTCTTGGAGAAGTCGGCGTAACCGACGGTGTTGTCGCCCAGTGCGGCGATCTTCTCGGCCGCCTTGCGCACGTCCGCCCAGGTCTTCGGCGGCTGGTCGGGGTCGAGACCGGCCTTCTCGAACAGTTTGCGGTTGTAGACCAGGCCCATCGAGTAGTTTGCCGTCGGGAGCCCGAACTGCCGGCCCTCGTCGTCCTGGAAGACCTTCATCAGCTGGTCCTGGACGTCCTCGCGGTGCGGCATGTCCCTGACGGCGTCCGTGATGTCCGCTGCCTGCCGCTTGTCGATCAGAGCCCGGGTGTCGGTGAAGTAGACGTAGAAGACGTCCTCGAGCTTGCCGCCGGCCAGCTTCGCGTTGAAGGTCTTCGGATCCATGAACCCCTCGTGGGGCACGATGTCGATGTCCGGGTTGGCCTTCTCGAACTGCCTGACGTGCTTGTCGAAGAGCTTGCGCTCGAACGCCTGGGTCTTGGGCGGCTGTCCGTTGACGTCGAGCCTCACCCTGCCACCGGACTCCGTGTCCGCGCTGTCGCTGCTGGTACCGCAAGCGGCCAGGGCGGACAGCGCGAGAACGGTCACGGTGGCGAGCCCGAGCGTACGGCTTCTCGCGATTGGCATCGGTGGACCCCTTCCGGGCGGTGATCAGCGGCTCAGTGGTGCGCTGTGCGCGCGGCGTGGGAGCGGCCCCACGGGCACGACTCCGCCGCGAGGCCCTGGGCGCCGGGCGTGGCGCTCACTCAACCACCGGGGTCAACGGAGCGCAATATCCCGCGCGTTTATTGCAAAAAGCCGATAGCGTCGGCGATGGCGAGGAGGACACCGCCGGGCCACACGACGAACAGCCCTGCGTCCCAGTCGGGACGCAGGGCTTCGGAGAGGGTGTGACCTGGTGCGGAGACGCCGTGGGACGCGCGACCCGCCAGGTTCGGAGGGCTGTCGCGTCAGTCCTGCGGAGCGGGCCCGGTGGAAGCGCGCACAACCAGCTCCGGCTCGAAGAGGATCTCGTCGCGGACGACTTCCTTCCCGTCGAGCTGGGCGGTGAGCAGCTGGACCGCGGCGCGCCCCATCGCGTCGATGGGCTGCCGGATGGTGGAGAGCGGAGGGTCGGTGACGGCCATCAGAGGCGAGTCGTCGTAGCCCACCACGGACACGTCCCCGGGGACCGAGAGCCCGCGCCTGCGGGCGGCCCGCACCGCGCCCAGAGCGATGATGTCGCTGGCGCAGACGATGCCGGTGACACCGGCGTCCAGCAGCCGGGCGGCGGCTGCCTGACCGCCCTCCATCGAGTACATGCCGCGCACCGCGAACGCCTCGGGCAACTCTGCGCCCGCCACCTGCGCCGCGGCCTTCCCGGCCGCCAGCTTGCGCCGGGAGGGGACGTGGTCGGAGGGCCCGAGCGCCAGCCCGATCCGCTGGTGTCCGAGCGAACTCAGGTGCCGCCAGGCCTGCTCCACCGCCACCGCGTCGTCGGTGGAGACGCAGGGGAAGTCCAGCCCCGGAATGGGCGCGTTGACCAGCACCACCGGCAGCCGGCGCTCGTGCAGCAGCCTGTAGTGCTCGTGCGGGGCGTCCTCCTGCGCGTACAGTCCGCCGGCGAACACCACGCCGGAGACCTGCTGCTGGAGCAGCAACTCCACATAGTCGGTCTCCTGGATGCCGCCCGGGGTCTGGGTGCACAGCACCGGGGTCAGTCCGCGCTGCGCGAGCGCGCCGCCGACGACCTCGGCGAAGGCCGGGAAGATCGGGTTCGTCAGCTCAGGCAGCACCAGGCCGATCAACTGGGCGCGCTCCCCGCGCAGCTGTGTCGGGCGCTCGTATCCCAGTACGTCCAGCGCCGTCAGAACGGCCTGCCGCGTCCCCTGAGAGACCCCGGGTTTCCCGTTGAGCACCCGGCTGACCGTGGCCTCCGAGACACCCACCTTCTGCGCCACCTGCGCAAGTCGTCGCGTCATACACGCAACAGTAGCGCAAGTTTTGCAAGCGACTTGCGTGCTTCGGGCGAGCACGCGGGGAGCCCGGACGGCGGTCCGGCCTCGGCGTACGGCGGAACCGGACTTCGACCCCGTCGTCAGTCCTGCTGGTAGGCGAGGCCCTCTTCGTTGATGAGCACATGAGTCGCGTCGAGGGCAGCGGCGGCACGCGCGCGCTCCAGCAGCCAGACCAGCGAAGGGAGCGGAGCCAGCCCGAGGCGGTCGAGGAGTTCGGCGCGCATTCCGGGCAGGTCTTCGAGCCCGGCGGCCTCGATGTACTCCGCGTCGTCCTCGTCACGCAGGGCCCGGAGCGCCCGTTCGTCCATCTGCCGCCCCTCCCTCTCCCAGTACAGCGCCTCCCCGGAGCACGGCAGCCCGACCAACAGGAGAAGCGCCTCCCGCAGGCCGGTCCCGACCATTCCGGCGGAGCCCTCGGAGTCGGCGAAGAGCACGGGACGGTCCTCGCCGTCACCCTCACCGCAGAAGAAGTACGTACCGCCCCCGTGGTCCTTCGCGATCGGTTCGAGCGGGGCGCCGGAGGCCAACCGCACCGGTTCCACGTGCGTGAGGGGGCCATAAGCCCTCGCGAGGATGTCGAACTCGAACGGGAAAGAGGCCAGCTGGGCCGCCTCATGGTCCGCCTTGAGGCGGTCGAGCAGTGGTCGGGACGTCGCCATGCGACGGACCCTACAGGGGCCCCGCACAGGCGCTGTCGGCGCCGGCAGCGCCTGTGCGGGGACGGGGACGCGTGTGGGCCACGGCCCCTGCGCAGGCGTCACAGCGGGCACCGTCCTTCTACGTGGACTGCGGTGCCGCCACCGCCGGTGACGGCAGCCGGTCCGCGCCCTGGAACACGTGGGAGCAGGTGAACTCCCACACCTTCCAGCCGGGCGACTCGATCCTCCTCAAACGCGGCTCCACCTGCGAGGGCCAGCAGCTCTACCCCAAGGGGTCGGGGGCCGAAGGGCAGCCGATCACCGTCGACGCGTACGGCACCGGGGCCAAGCCCGAGCTCGCCGGCGCCGGTCAGGTGACCGACGCGGTCCGGCTCGCGGACCAGCAGTACTGGGAGATCAGCAACCTCGACATCTCCAACCAGGGCGACGCCGCCGCCACCCGGCGCGGTGTCCACATCACCCGCGCCGACTCCGGGACGGGGACGCACTACCGGCTCAGCGGACTGGACATCCACGACGTCAACGGCAACCAGACCAAGAAGGACGACGACGCCAGTGCGGGCATCCTCTTCGAGGTGCTCGGCCACACGAAAGCGACCCGGTTCGACGACGTCGCCATCCTGAACAACACGATCAAGACCGTCGACCGCTAGGGTATCCACTTCTGGACGCGCTGGATGCGGCGCCCGGAGTTGCAGAACCCCAACTGCGGCTCGACCTGCGGGTCCTGGACGCCGCAGACAGATGTGGTGATCCGCGGCAACTCCGTCTCCGACATCGGGGGCGACGCGATCGTGCCGCACCACACCGACGGCGCGCTCGTGGAGTACAACGAGGTCGACGGCTTCCGCGAGCGTGAACCCGCACACTGCGCCGCCGGAATCTGGGGCTGGAACACCGTGGACGCCCTGTACCAGCACAACGAGGTCAGCGGCGGCAAGACCACATGCGACGGCCAGGGCCTGGACATCGACGAGGCGAACACCCGCACCGTCTACCAGTACAACTACAGCCACGACAACGAGGGTGGCTTCATACTCCTGTGCAACGGCTCGGGTTCCACGTCGGCCGACAACGTCGTCCGCTACAACATCAGCCAGAACGACGGCGGGCAGCTCTTCGACATGGTCTGCGCGAAGACGACCAACACGCAGATCTACAACAACACCTTCCACCTCGCCGAGCCGGTCGATGTCATCAACAACGGCAACGGCTCCGCCGCCGCCAACGCGGCCTTCAGCAACAACATCTTCCATGTGGCCACGTCCGAGGCCGCCTACGTCGACACGGGCGGCTCGGCTTCGACTCCAACGTCTTCTACGGCAACCACCCGTCCGGTGAGCCCGCCGACCCGCACAAGGTGACGACGGACCCGAAGCTCGCCGCGCCCGGCACCGCGACCTCGCGCACCGACGCCGACGGCTACCGCCTCCAGGCCGGCTCGTCCGCACTCGCGAACGGCCGTGTCATCACCGGGCCCGGCAGCCGCGACTACTTCGGCAACCCGCTCGTGACCGGCTGCGTCCCCGCCGGGCCGTCGGCGTCGCGCACGCCCGGGTTCACAGCAGGCGCGGTACTCGCGCGTACGACGAGGCGCGGCTCCACCAGCGCGGGTGCGGGTACCGCCTCCGGTGCGGTGATGTACCGCAGCAGGTGAGCAACAGCGAGCTCCCCCATCTGCGCGAACGGCTGGGCGACGGTGGTCAGGGGCGGTGAGCAGTACTCCGCCAGTTCGATGTCGTCGACGCCGACCACGGAGACGTCGTCGGGGACGCGCCGGCCCAGCTCGTGCAGCGCCCTGATGACCCCGAAGGCCATCTCGTCGCTGGCCACGAAGATCGCGGTGACGTCGCGGATCCGCCCCAGGACCAGGCCGTTGCGGTGCCCGGACGCGGGTGACCAGTCGCCCTCCAGCGGTGGTGGCGCGGACCGGCCCGCCGCCGCGAGCGTCGCACGCCATCCGTCCCGGCGGCTGGCTGCCTCCAGCCACTCCTCGGGGCCCGCGATGTGCCAGACCGTCTCGTGGCCCAGGTCCAGCAGGTGCTGGGTGGCCAGGCGAGCCGCGAGGGACTGGTCGACGGCCACGACCTCGGTGGCGTCGGTGCGTGAACCGTCGATGGTGAGGGTGGGCGTGGCCCGGGTGAGCTGTTCGAGCCGCGGACTGCTGTGGATCAGCGGCACCGCCAGGATGATCCCCTCGACACCCTGATCGGTGAGCCGCGAGAGGGCGGCCTCGATGGCGGATGTGTCCAGCGAGGCGGTGGTCGCGGTGCTGACCGCGTAACCGGCGGCCTGGGCGGCGCGCTCGATGCCGGAGGTGACCGCCGCCCGCGTGTAGAAGCTGGTTCGCAGAGTCACCACGCCGAGCGTGCGGCTGCGGCCGGAGGAGAGCATACGGGCGGCGTTGTTGCGGCGGTAGTCGAGCTGTGCGACCGCCGCCAACACCTTCGCGCGCGTCTTGTCCTGCACGTTGGGGTGGTCGGAGAGCACGCGCGAGACCGTCTGCGCGGAGACTCCGGCGGCCCGGGCCACGTCCGTCATACTCGGCGGTCGCTTCCCGCCGTCGCTCTGCTTCGTCATGGTCCCCGCCTCGAAGCATTCCACCGATGATATCGCCAACATGGCCTGTCATCCGGGATCCTACAGCGCTCTGCCCACCCCGGAAAACGACCCTTGGCATCGATAACATTGTCTGCCATAGTTTCGGCCATCAGCGATCGGCCGCCCCAGGGCCCAGCTGGCATCTCATGCTGATCGTCGACCCGCGGAGGCCTCTCCTCCGCCCTGTCATGGCATCCAGGAGGAGCTGTGAAGCGGTCCACTGCCCGATGTGCCGGACTGGCGGGAGCTCTCGCCCTGGCCCTCACCGTCTCCGGGTGCACCGGGTCCGGTTCGGCCTCCGGAAAGGCATCGATAACATTCTGGGGCTGGGCTCCCGGGTACGACGACGCCGTCGCAGCGTTCAACAAGAGCCACCCGGACATCGTCGTCGACTACCAGTCGGTGCAGCCTGGCGCCAAGGGCGGCTACCAGAAGATGCTGAACGCCGTGAAGGCCGGCAACGCGCCCTGTCTGGCCCAGGTCGGGTACGAGACGATACCCAGCTTCGCGACCCAGGGCGCCTTGGAGAACGTCGCCGAGTACGCGTCCGCGGACAAGGACGACTACGTGGACGCCGCCTGGCAGTCGGTGACGCTGGCCGGCAACGTCTACGGCGCCCCCGTCGACACCGGCCCCATGGCGCTGTTCTACAACAAGAAGGTCTTCGACTCGCTCGACCTCGAACCCCCGAAGACCTGGGCCGCGTACAGGTCGGCGGCGAAGAAGATCCACGCCTCGGACCCGAAGCGCTACATCTCCTCGCCCTACATGGACTACGACTACGCGGGACTCGCCTGGCAGGCAGGCGCCAAGTGGTTCGGGACCGAGAACGACTCCTGGCAGACGACCATGGACTCGGCGGCGAACAAGAAGGTCGCGGACTACTGGCAGTCGCTCACGGACGACGGCCTGATCAGCAGTGCGCCGATGTACGACCAGGCCTGGTACACCGGGCTCGGCAACGGCGACATCGCCACGGTCGTCGGCGCCGTGTGGCAGGCCGGGACCATCAAGGGCGGGGTGAAGAAGGCGTCCGGTGACTGGGCCGTCGCGCCGATGCCCCAGTGGACCGAGGGCGAGCAGCGGGTCGGCAACTCGGGCGGATCCGCCACCGCCGTCCTCAAGGGGTGCGACGACTCGGAGGCGGCCTGGGAGTTCGCCCACTGGATGAGTACCGACAAGAAGGCGTTCGGCGGCCTTGTCGACGAGGCAGCCCTGTACCCCGCCGCCACCGACCTGCTCGACCTGCCGCAACTGAAGGCCGACCCGTACTTCGGCGGCCAGAACATCTACAAGGTGTTCGCCAACGCCTCCCCGCACGTCGACCCCGACTGGACGTGGGGCCCGCTGATGACCAAGACGTCGACCGACCTCAACGACGGCCTCGGCAAGGCGTGGGTGGGCAAGGGGAGCATTGCCGGCGCGCTGCGCACCGCGCAGGACAAGACCCGCTCGGAGATGAAGAAACAGGGCCTCTCGGTCTCGGACTAGGCACCCGGTTGCGGCGGGGGGGGGCGGGGCGGAGGCCCCGGGGCCGGGCCCGCACCCCGGCGCATCCGCTCTCGTCGCCTCACCGTCCGCGCGAGTCCGCCGGCCGTCTCAGACCGGCGCGTTGACGCTGACGCACCGACGCGCTGTCGCCGGCACGTTGACGCCGACGCACCGACGCATCCACGCGCTGTCGCTGACGCGTCGACGCCGACGCGCTGTCGCTGTCGCTGACGCGCTTGCCGACGCCGGTCGCCCGGTCCTCCGTCCCGACACCCATCAGTCCGCAGCTTCCAGATAAGGAAGACCGACCGTGACTCACCTCGCCGCCCCGGTCAGAGCCGGCGCCCCCCGAGGCTCCGACGGCACCTCGCCGCCGGGCCGCAGCCGCCGTCCGGGAACCCGGCCGTCGCCACCACGCGCGCGCCGGCTGAGACCGCTGCTGTTCTGCGCCCCGTTCATCGTGCTGTTCGCCGGCATGTATCTGGCGCCCATCGCCTACGCGGCCGTCAGCAGCCTGTTCGCGCTGCACCGCACCGGGCTCGGACTCACCGCGCCCACCGCCGAGTTCGACCCGCTCAGCAACTACACCCAAGCTCTCCAGGACGACGCGTTCACCTCCTCGCTCGGCCGGGTCGCGCTGTTCGGCGTCGTCCAGGTGCCCGTGATGCTGGGCCTCGCCCTGGTACTGGCCCTGCTGTTCGACGCCAAGTCCGCGCGGGGCAGAGGCTTCTTCCGGCTCTCCAGTTTCCTCCCGTACGCCATCCCGGGGGTGAGCGCCGCGCTCGTGTGGTCGTTCATGTACTCCTCGCAGTCGAGTCCGATCAACCGGCTGCTGGAGCCTCTCGGCACGGCCGTCCCCTTCTTCGACGAGGATCTGGCCCTGTGGTCCGTGGCCAACATCGTCACCTGGAGCTGGGCCGGCTATAACGCCATCATCATCTACTCCGCCCTCCAATCGATCCCCTCCGAGGTGCTGGAAGCCGCACGGATGGACGGCGCCTCGGCCATCCGGATCGCCTGGAGCATCAAGATCCCGGCCGTACGCGGCGCGCTGGTGCTCACCACCGTGTTCTCCATCATCGGCTCGGCCCAGCTGTTCAACGAGCCGACCGTGCTCCAGCCCGTCTCGGGAGGGTCCATCTCCTCCACCTTCACCCCCATCATGTCCGCGCAGAGCGCCGTGGCGGCGGGCAACCACCACTACGCGGCGGCCCAGTCCGTGCTGCTCGCGGTGGCGGTGGGCGTGGTGTCCTTCGCGTTCTTCAAGCTGACCGAGCGAAAGGGCCAGGCATGAGCACGGTGTCCGGGAAGCGGGTTCCGCTCAGACCACGGAGGGAGACCGCCCCCGTCAGCCGGGGTGCCGTCATGGGCCTGCTCGGCCTGTCCGCCCTGTACTTCCTGTTTCCGCTGTGGTGGCTCGTCGTGTCGGCGAGCAAGCCGTTCGGTGAGCAGTTCTCCGGCACGGGTCTGTGGTTCGACGGCTTCGGCCTGTTCGACAACATCGCGCGGCTCAGCAGCCAGGACGACGGCATCTTCTGGCGCTGGATGCTCAACAGCGTGCTGTACTGCGGAGTCGGTGCGCTGGTGGGTACGGCGCTGTCGGCGCTGACCGGCTACGCCCTCGCCAAGTACGACTTCCCCGGGCGCGGGGCGCTGTTCGGGACCATCCTGGCAGCCGTGCTGGTGCCCAAGGTGCTGTTCACGCTGCCGCTGTACCTGATGTTCTCCGGGATCCACCTGATCGACAATCCGCTCGCGGTGCTGCTCCCGAGCGTGGTCAGCCCGTTCGGCGTCTACCTGGCGCGGGTGTTCGCCGCGCAGACCGTGCCGGACGAGGTCCTGGAGTCCGGACGGCTCGACGGCGCCGGCGAGTTCAGGATCTTCCGCAGCATCGGCCTGCGCATGATGCTGCCGGCGCTGGTGACGATTTTCCTGTTCCAGCTCGTGGAGATCTGGAACAACTACCTGCTGCCCTCCATGGTGCTCGGCGACGACCGGCTGCAGCCGGTCACCGTCGGCCTGGTCGGCTGGAACGCCAGCCATGTCGCGGTGCCTCCGCCGCTGGTGGTCATCGGTTCGCTGGTGTCCGTCATCCCCCTCGTGATCGCCTTCCTCGCGCTCCAGCGGTTCTGGCGCGCGGGCATGACCGCCGGAGCCCTCAAGTGACCCCACCGACCACCCGGCCCGCCGCCTCGTCTGACGAGGGAGCGGCTGCCGTCCTGACGCACGCCGACGGCCGGTTCCTGCGTGGCGGCCGGCCGCACCGCGTGCTCTCCGGCTCGCTGCACTACTTCCGCGTCCACCCCGAGCACTGGGCGGACCGCCTGGACCGGCTGGCGGCACTCGGGCTCAACACAGTGGACACGTACATCCCGTGGAACTTCCACGAGCGCCACCCCGGGGACATCCGCTTCGACGGGTGGCGCGACCTGACGCGCTTCGCCCGGCTGGCCCAGCGGGCCGGACTGGACGTGATCGCGAGGCCGGGCCCCTATATCTGCGCCGAATGGGACAACGGCGGGCTGCCGCCCTGGCTCACCGGCACCCCGGGGATGCGCCCGCGCACGAGCCATCCGCCCTTCCTGGAAGCTGTCGGCCGCTGGTTCGACGCGCTCATCCCCAGGGTGGCCCAACTACAGGCCTCGAACGGCGGCCCCCTCGTCGCCGTGCAGATCGAGAACGAGTACGGAAGCTACGGAGACGACCAGGTCTACCTCCGCTGGGTCCGCGACGCCCTCGTCGACCGCGGTATCACCGAGCTTCTCTACACCGCCGACGGGCCCACCCCGCTGATGCTCGACGGCGGCACACTGCCCGGCGAGCTGGCGGCATCGACGTTCGGCTCACGGCCCGCCCAGGCCGCGGCACTGCTGAGGACGCGCCGCCCCGACGAGCCGTTCTTCTGCGCGGAGTTCTGGAACGGCTGGTTCGACCACTGGGGCGAGAAACACCATGTCCGCTCGACCGAGAGTGCCGCGGGCACCGTGCGCGACCTCCTCGACGCGGGCGGCTCCATCAGCCTGTACATGGCACACGGCGGCAGCAACTTCGGGCTGTGGGCCGGCGCCAACCACGACGGTGAGTCCTTCCAGCCGACCGTCACCAGCTACGACTCGGACGCGCCCGTGGCCGAACACGGCGCGCTCACACCGAAGTTCCACGCGCTGCGCGAGACGATCGCCACCGTGCTCGGTGACGCGGCACCCCAGCGGCCACTGCCCGCCGACCCGCCCTTGCTGACGCCCAGGACACTGCCGGTGACCCGGCAGGCGGCCCTGCTGGAGGCGTTGTATGCGACCGCGGAACCGGTGCGTGCACCGTCACCGCTCAGCTTCGAGGAACTCCGGCAGTCCGCAGGGCTGGTGCTCTACACGGCTCATCCTCTGCTGCCCCGCGGCCGGCAGGAGGTGACCGTGACGGGGCTGCACGACCGCGCCCAGGTCTTCCTCGACGGAGTACCCACGGCCGTGCTCGACCGCGAGACGGCCTCCTTCACGGTGGACGGCGCGGGACAGCGGGCCCGGCTGGAGCTACTGGTGGAGAACCAGGGGCGGATCAACTACGGGCCGCTTCTGGGCCAGGGCAAGGGCATTCTCGGCGGGGTACGGGTGGAACGCCGGCTCGTGCACGGGTGGTCCATGCGCCGGTTCCCGCTGGACGAGTGGACACCGCGGGAGACGGCCCGCGCCGCCTCGGCCGCCGCGCCCGGCGGTACGGCTGGTTTCGCCCACGCCCACCTCGACCTCGTCGAACCCGCCGACACCTTCCTCGCCCTGCCCGGCTTCGCCAAGGGATTCGTCTGGGTCAACGACACGCTGCTCGGGCGCTACTGGGAGGTGGGTCCCCAACGCACCCTCTACGTGCCAGGACCTCTCCTGCGCGCCGGCGCCAACCGGTTCACCGTCTTGGAGCTCGAACGGTTCGGCGAACACGTCGCCCTCCTCGACCGGCCAGAGCTGGGGCCGACAGAGCAGTACGTCGAAACCTTCGACTGACGAGCGGCCGTCACGGCCTCGGCTGACGAGCGGCGGTCACGCAACACGTCGCGCCCGCTGCCCCTCCCC
>NZ_JASKYT010000011.1:0-46801 GCF_041028275.1 Streptomyces sp. PU-14G | reverse complement strand
GCCCGACTCCAGGAAGAGCTTCGACTCGGCGTCGACGTCGCGCAGGCTCCACAGGGTCTCCCACGCATGGGAACCCTCGGCGCGGTCGTCGAACGGGGCGAGCAGGGCGGGACGGGGGCTGTGGGGCGACTCGTAGGCGAGGCTCGGGTGGAGCTCCGCCTCCTCCAACCACCAGGACAGGAATTCCTCGACGGCGAGGTCGGTGGCCTGGGCCTCCTCGTCCGGTGCCACTTTCCGCACCCGAGAGACGATCCGCGGCTTCACCTCGCACCGGACGCGGTCGACGAAGCGGTCGATCCGGGCGGCCGCCTCGTTGTCGGCGGCCTCCTGGATCGTCAGCCGGGTCAGGGCGACGACGACGGCGTGCAGACCGCGGTCGCGGGCGCGGGCCGAGAACGGAGTGACCGACGTCGACTCCACCTCGCGATAGAGGGCCGAGTGGAAATGGGTGAAGTTCTCGTAGTGCGAGCGGTCACGGGAACGCGTCGCATTGAACATGACCGCGACCAGACCGGGATGCTGTCGGCCGACCCGACTGGTGGCCTGGATGTACTCGGCGGTGGTCTGCGGCTGGCCCATGACGGCCATCAGGCCGAGCCTGTCGATGTCGACGCCGACGGCGATCATGTTGGTGGCCAGGAGAACGTCGACCGTGTCCGCGCTGGGCAACTTCTTCTCGATCTGCTTGAGCCGGGCCGGAATGTCACTGGCGTCGACCCGGCTGGTCAGCTCGGCGTAGCCGCTGCTGTCCCGTGGCTCGCAGCCGTCGATCCCGGCAAGCACCTTGAGCTGGTCGACGACGTCGTCGTTGACCTGGAGCTCGGCGGCCGAGAGCAGCCGAAGGCTGTTGAAATAGCCGACCAGGGTCCAGTACGCGTCACGCACCTCGTCCGGGCAGTCCGCGCGCATTGCCTGGTGGAGGAGGGCCGCGTAGGTGCGGATGAGCAGCGTGGCTTGGCTGGTCCCGGGCGCGAAGAGGCCGACATAGCGGCGTGCGGCCTTGTGCTCGCGTGCGGTCTCCACGGCGAACCAGGAATCGCGGCCGTCCAGACCCGCCGGCGGGAATTGCTGTACGGAACGGTCGAAGAGGCTGCGGCCCTGGTCGGCGGCGCGGCGGATGGTCGCGGTGGAGGCGATCACCTTGGGATGGTCGGCGAGGGCGTCGACCGCGGTCTCGTAGAGGCCGGTGAGGGTGCCGAGCGGGCCGGAGATCAGGTGCAGCTCGTCCTGGACGATCAGCTCCGGGGCGGGCGTGCCGTCCTGCCGGTCGCGGTTGAACAGGGCGGCGGTGCGTGGCCGCCACGGCATCGACGCGAACTTGTCGACAGTGGCGATGACCAAAGTGGGGCGAGCGGCGTAGACGGCCTCGTCCACGATGTGCACCGGCAGGCCGCCGTGGAATGTGCAGGCCGTGTCCGGGCAGCGGACGTGCATCCGTGTGGCCAGGAGATCCACCTCGTAGGCGTGGGCATCGAGCCCCGCGCCGCACCAGGGGCAGGCGTGCAGCTGGACGGGGTTCTCGGTCTGGAGAGCCTGGCCGCCGGCAGCTTTGCGGAGCCGTTCCGCCGCGGAGTCCAGCGAGTTGGGTGTGGCCGATCTGCCCACCCACATGCCGATGGAGATCTCCTCATCGCCCAACTCGCCCGGCTCGCGGCGGCGCAGGGCCTCCATCGCGCAGATCAGGACCGAGGCGCGTTCGAATTGCTGGAGGGTGAGCAGGCGAAGGGTGTAGCGCATGAGCACGGTGACGCCGGCGCCGCGAGGGCCGAGGCGCAGCCGACGCAGGAACGTCGTGAAAGCGATCAAGCCGAGATACGCCTCGGTCTTGCCACCACCCGTGGGGAACCACAGAAGGTCGGAGACAGAGCGGTCCGGGTGCTCGGAGTCGTCGATGCCGGCGAGACAGAGCAGGACGAACGCGATCTGGAAGGGACGCCACCGGGCGTCCGTCAGGTCCGGTTCGCCCTTCCGACCGCCCTTGATCCAGGCGCTGCGGGCGCGCTGGGCGGCCATCGCCTCGTTGGCCAGCCGGAAGGCGCGCAGCACATCGGGCTTCTCGTCGAGCAGAGCGATGCCGGTCCGCATCCGCTCCAAAGTCTCGACGCAGTCGGCGATCCGCTCCTGGGCGGCCTGCTCATGGACGGTGCCGGACAGAGCCTTCGCGTCGAGACGACGGGCCGCGATCCACTGCTCGTAGCCGTCGGCCAGCCGGAACAGCGCGGTCATCACCTCGGCCTTCGAGCCGCGCGCCAGGCCCATCATGCCGAGGGCGGAGGCGTCGATCGCCGGGTTCGACTCGGTCAGCAGGACCTCGTGGCTCGGCACGAACTCGGTGCGGACCTCGTCGACGGCGGCGCACTCCATCTCGGCCAGGCCGACCGGAGCGGGCCTCCAGTCCCACTCGGCCGCGCAGCCGTGCCCGACCGCGAAGGTCGGCGCATGGCGGTACAGGAGACGGTTGGTGCGCACGTCCGGATCGTCCGTGCCACCGGCCGCGGGGCGCTCCACGAAGCAGCTCGCTCCATCCTCCGCGCGCACCATCAGCCCGGCCTGGAAGACGGCGAAGGCGTCGGCCAGGTCGCGTTCGGAGACGGTGTGGGTGTTGACGAGGGTCGCGGTCACCGTGACGGTTCCCGTCTCCGGGCTCGCAGGGCGAACCCGCACCGACAGCTGTAGTCCGGCGGCCAGTTCGGTCTTCAACGCCGCTACGGGAACGGTGACATCGACCGTGACCGGGGCGAGCGCGAGCTCACGGCGCCGCCAGTGCTCGGTCTGCGCATGGGTCGTGCGCGCCTCGGCCCGGCGGGCCGCGATCGGGCGGCCCTCGGCGTCGGTGGGCTCGTAGCGGGCGGCGCGGGCGGTGATGACGATCCGGGAGGCAAGGGCCGGTGCGACGGCGAAGGTGATGCCCATGGTGGACGGTCGACGCTGCCCGGCCGACGACGGCGCCGCGTCTGCGGGGTCGTCGTCCGGCGCCTTGACGCGCAGCTCGGGGGCCAGGTCTTCGGCCTGCGGGTCGCCCCCCTCGTCGACGGGCGCCGTGGCCTTGCCCTCGGCCCGGCGCGGGAAGAGCACGCCCGTCAGGTAGCGGGTGACTGGAGCGTCGTCCGTCAGCACCTCCTCCCGGTCGGGGTGGTCCTGCCCGTCGGGACCGAGAAGTTCGCGGCGCAGCCGATTCGCCAATGCATCGCGAACCCGGTAGTGGGCGGCGTGCCGCCCGTCGTTCGTGCTCACGCCTTCTCCTCGTCGTCGCTTCCGAACCCTGCGAACCGGGCCAGACCTGCCAACCGCACCGCCGTCCACACCCCGTTGCCCGCCACTTTGCAGTCGGCGGCGACCGAGGCTGCGCCACCGACCGCCTCCAGGCAGTCCACGTGACCGCCCACGATCCGCTCCGGCCAGTCACGGATCTCCCAGGTGTCGCTCACCTTGCGCACCGCGTGGAGCTCGCGCCGGAAGCTCTCCGAGACCTCGCCGACGATCCGCTCCTTCTCACCGTGGACGATCAGGTAACGCGGGCTCTGGCCGTCCCCCTCGGGCAACCTCAAGGGAGCGAGAAGTGTCACCGGGTCGCCGGGGCGGACAGCGCCGCGCAGGTACTCCTGGACACTCGCGGGCTCCGCGTCCGCGTCATGGCCCGGTGGGACGTCACGGCGGACGTCGCGACCGCGCAGCTGCAGGCCGTAGCGCTCCCAACGTTGCCACCCACCCAGGTAGGCGCGACCGGACCTGGGTTCGGTACGCAGCTGTCGTACCTCCGGACCCGGCACGTGCAGCAACTGGTCGCGGGCCCGCGTCATCGCCACATACAGTCCCCGCACCTCGGCCACCGGGTCGACCTGCCCCTTCGTCATGTTCGGCAGCGCCGACCAGTTGGGCGGGTCGAGGAGTACGACACGGTCGTACTCCAAACCCTTGGCCCGGTGGATGGTCGAGACGGTGAGTGGCGCAGTGTCGACGGGGGCCAGTTCCTCGGGAAAGCGGCCGGCGCCGATCAGCTCGCGCATGCGAGCGAGGTCGATCTGCTCGGCCCTGCCGGAACCCGCACGGGCGTGCCGCAGCAGCACTCGCCACGCCTCGTCACCTTCGATGCCGGGGTGCGGGCTGAGTTGAGCGAAGAGGGTGACGAACCGGCTCCTCGCGAGCACGCTCGCGTCGGTGCGGGCGCACAGGTCGGCGAACCAGCCGGGTGCGAAGCGATCCTCCAGCCTGCGTTTGAGGGTGTGCGGGACGCCGTGGTCGCGCAGCTTCTCGGAGACCATGAGCGCTTGGCGGTTGTCTCGGGTGAGGATCGCCGTCGGCGTCGGGTTGTCCCGCAGTGCCATGAGGAACAGCTCGTCGTCGAGGGAGTCGAAGCCCAGCAGGTCGAGGATCTCGTCGGACAGCTCCCGGTAGAGCCGCTCGGACTGCACCTCGGCTTCGCTCCCGCCCAGCCGCTGCACACGCCCGGAGAGCGGCAGGGCGGTGCGCGCCTCGGCGGTGCGGGAGCGGAAGTTGGCGGTGAGCTCCAGCTCGACCAGGTCGTCCGGATAGGAACCGCGCAGCCAGTCGATGAACCAGCCGTTCTCCGCCACGCGGTTCTCGGGCGACACCTGGAAACCGTAGATGCCCTGAGCGCTGTCGCCGACGATCGTGAAACCCAGCTCCTCCTGGTGCCTGTCGAGCAGCGTCTCCACCAGGTTCCGACGCTCGCCGACCAGGTCCTGCGCCTCGTCGATGAGGACATGCGCAGGGGGACCCTCCTCGGTCACCTCCAGGGCGCCGGCCGCGACGGCCTTCACCGCCGCCGCGATCCGGGTCTCGAAGGACTCGGCGTGCCACTCCGCGTCGGGGTAGGTACGCAGCAGCAGGTCGAGGGCCCAGGCGTCGAACGTGCGCGCCCGCACACGGTTCGCCCGCTCACCGTGGCGGGCGATCCGCTCGGTCAGCTCGCGCACCGCCGCCCGGGAGAAGCTGAGGACGAGGATCTCGCCTGCCTCCAGCGCCTCCTCGGGGTCGTCGCCGCCGACCAGGTGGTCCAGGCGTCGCACCACCGTGTGCGTCTTGCCTGAGCCCGCGCCCGCCATGACCAGCAGACGGGCGTCCCAGGGCTGTTCGACCACGGCGCGCTGCTCGTCGGTGAGCGGTGGCGCGGCGGGACTCGGGTGGGTCACGGACGGCTCCAGAGGTGCTCGAACTCGGTGAAGGCGAGGTTGTGGTCGTAGTTCTCGATGTTGTCGCGGACGTCGAGGATCAGACAGGTCTCCTTACCACCGTTGAGTTCTCCGCGCAGTCCGCGCCCGATCATCTGCTGGTAGACATTCGGGCTGTAGACGGGCCGGGCTACGACGACCGCGCGGGTGGCGGGGGCGTCGAAACCCTGGGTGAGCACGCCGAAGTTGGTGAGCACCCGAATGCGCCCGCTGCGGAAGCCCTCGACACGGGACTGGCGGTCCTGCGGCGAGGTGCCGCCGTCGATGGAGGCCGCGGTGATGCCGAGATCCTTCAACTGGGCAGCGAGCGTCTTGGCGTGGTCGACCGACGTGGCGAAAGCCAGCACCGGCCAGTCCCGGGGCATCTCCGCGATCTGCTCGACGATGCGGGCACTGCGCTCGTGATCCTGGGCCAGCCGGAGCTCGGCCGCGCGGGACAGCACCTTCATTTTGTCGACGTGCTCGATCTCCTCACGGCTCAGGGTGATCGAACCGCCGTGCATGACCTGATGCTCGACACGGGCGAGGACGCCGAGTTTGCGCAGCTCCGTGTATGGGTCCTCCTGGGCGAAGACTCCCTCGTCCAGACGTTTGGCACCGAACCGCTCGACGAGCCGTCGCGTCTCCTCCTCGCTGCGGCCCCGGAACGGGGTCGCGGTGAGCCCGAGCAGGTGCCTCTCGGTCTGGTGGGCGGTGAGCCCCAGCAACCTGAGGATGCGGGTGTAGCGCGGGGTGGTGGCGGCGTGTGCCTCGTCGACGATCACCAGCGCTGCCCGCCGAAGCCAGTCGTACGAGGGATCCGCCAAACACGACTCCACGTCCAGCTTGGCATCCGTGGCCACCACCAGGTGCGGACGGTCGTCCACCGGCCCGACCTCGCGGGTGCTCCAGAGCCGACTGATCGTCAGCGGCCCGGCCGCGCCCACCTTCTCCCAGACGAACTTCCAGCTCTGCACGGCCTGCTCGCACAGCTCCTCCGTCTGACCGATCCACAGGATCGGACCGGACAGCTCACCGGCCTGTTTGATCCAGCGGATCACAGCTTCGGCGACGATGCGGGTCTTGCCCGCTCCTGTCGGCAGCGACAACATCGCTCGCTGCGGCTGGAGCCGGTCGAGCATCGCGTAGATGCTCTCGGCCAGCTTCTCCTGGTAGGCGTGCAGACGTGGGAAGTCGCGCGGCCCCTCGACATCGATCCGCGACTCCAGGGTCGGCGTGCGGAATCCGGCGAACGAGCCGGGGAAGCCCAGCTCGGAGACGAAGCGGACGGCGGGCGCTGAGCCGTGGAAGCTGCCGGGCGCGTCGGGATATCGCTGCTGCAGGTCACGGGCGTGCACTTGCAGGACGCCCTCCTCGTGCACGTGGAGGGCGAGTTCGGCGGTGCGACGATCCGACACGTCGTCTCCCGTCGCGCTTCGCTCGGCATCCAGCAGCGTCTCCGGGAGGCGCTCGCGCAGGGTGTCCGCGCCGAGCAGCAGGAGTAGCTTCTCGACGACGTCCTCGGTGTCCCTCACCCGCTTCCGGGCGTCACGCCGCTCCTTGTCCTCGGCGTCCTTGCGCTCGTTGTCGAGGATCAGGCGGCAGCGGCTCGCGTCGAGGCCGAGGCGCAGCTCGGCGGCGACGGCGACGAGGACCTGCAGGCGGTCGGCGCCGTCCGCGACCAGGACCTGCGAACCGAGCAGGGCGCTTCGCAACGGCCTCGGGGTGACGCCGTTGGGCGTGCGGGTCACCTCTTCCAACTCCGAGCAGCGCACCACCGAGTACTGGGCGATCTTGCCGGCGACGATCTTCCGGAGCGACGGGAACAACTCACCGACCGGCACGGGTTCGTCGCTCGCCACATGCCGGGTCTCGACACTGATCACATCCGTGAACGGCATCATGTTCCAGCGTTCGATCATCAGCTCGGCGTCTTCGACGGAGCCGACCAGGAGCGCCGGAACCCGTTCCGCGCGCAGTGCCCGGTACTGGGCCTCGTCAGCGGTGACGGCGATCTCCGCGTCCTCGCGGGCCTCCCAGGCGTCACCGATCCGGCAGCGGGTGAGGCCCTCGGGGAAATCCAGTTCCCGGCGGGTGAGCAGCACGTACATCGAGCCGACGAACGCGTCGTCCTCGCTGCGGGACAGTTCGTCGAAGAGCTCCTGCCAGCGAGCACTCGGCAACTCTTCGAGCGTGGTCGCCAGGTGCAGTTTGCGGGCCTTCTCGACCGGCAGGTCGGCCACCGGGAGGAAGGCGCCGTACTCGGCCAGCTGAGGGCCGACGGCCTGCGCGAGCGGTTTGACGCCCTGCGAGGTGCGGACCCGGCCGTGCTTCCTCAACATCCAACGGATGGGGGACGGAGCCTGCTGGCGAGTGGTGGAGCGGTTGCCGACCTGGACGGTCCAGAAATCGATCAGCGCCTCGGTGGGCAGCTCGGTGAGGAAGCGGGCCCGGGCTTCCTCGGACATCCGCTCCAGCAAGTGCAGAGGTCCTCCGACCGCCGAGCCCTCAGCCTTGATCGTCGGAAGGCTCGGTGCCCGGTTCGCGAACTCCGCCTTGCGGGC
The DNA here is from genome assembly GCF_041028275.1 of Streptomyces sp. PU-14G. NCBI lineage: Bacteria > Bacillati > Actinomycetota > Actinomycetes > Kitasatosporales > Streptomycetaceae > Streptomyces > Streptomyces sp. PU-14G. Next base: position 39,066 of record NZ_JASKYT010000011.1, on the reverse strand, counting down.
CAGCCCCTTGCGCAGGGCCTCGCGGTAGTCGTCGAACCAGTGGGTGCCGGTTACGTCGTGGCCAGGGGTGGGCCGGTCGCTCAACCCCAGGTCGTGGAAGAAGGAGCGGTCGTCGGAGTGGAACCCCGGATCGACCGCGATCGTAGGATCGGACTCCGCTGTGACCACCGGACCGGGCAGCATCGCGTCCCGCACCGGTACGAACCGCCCGGCGACCGTGCGCACATGCAGAACTGTGGCTGCGTCGTCGACCTTCTGCAGAATCCGGTGGCCCAGACGGTTGCTGCCTGCCCGGTGCAGGCGGTCCCAGAACTGCTCCCACTGGCGCGGGCCGTAACCGTCGAAACCGGCCTCCAGCACGGAGAGAAACCGCCCTTCCGCGTCCGCCTCGCGCACCCCGAGGGTGCGCAGGGCGCGAGCGGCCTCCGGGTCGGCAGCCAGTTCGGGGTGGACATAGGTGAGGGTCTCGCGCAGGGCGCTGTCGTCGCTGCGCAAATAGATCTGGCCCGCGGCGGGCGGAACCATGCCCATGTCCTCGGTGAGCAGGACTTTCGCGGTGCGTGCCTCGGCGGCGAAGCTCGGGGCGGTTTCCACGATGTCGGCCACGATGGTCAGGGCGACGGTCGAGGCTTTCGGGCTACCGTCCGTGACCACCGCCTCAAGCCACTCCCTCAGGCTCGCCCGTTCCTTGCGGGCGGCGGCCAGCACGTGTTCGACCTTGCCGGAGCGCAGGTCCGTGGCCTCGACCGAGGGGTGCAGCCAGTTCGTGGGACGGCCAGGGTACGCGTGCCACATCCGCAGCCAGCGGGCGAGTGCCTTGTCCTTGCCGAGGGACGGGTGGACGTGTAGGTCGTCGGGAAGGCGGAGTACTCCGTCCTGATCGGGGAGGGAGGGGCGGCGGGACGTGGCTTCCCAGATGGTCCGGGTGAGGGACTCATCCGCCCAACTGAGCATCTCCACGGCCTTGGTGCGGCCGGGCAGCAGGGGCAGGTAGGCGGCCGGGTCCTCGGCCGGAGCGAGTTCCGGAAGCGAGTCGACGACCAGCTCGGCGGCCACGCGCAGCATCTCGGTGTTGAACGCGCTGGCGTCCAGCAAGTTCTGCCGGTCCTCGTTGGTCTTCCAGGCCCCGTTGAGAATGCCCGTCAGGGTCATCTCGTACTTGGTCGGGAAGAACGACCACATCCGGCCACGCCCCGACTGGGCCTGGTGCAGACCCGACTTCTCATCGGGGATGAACTTCGGGACGGCCCACGCCAGGTCCAGACTCACCCGGTCGTGCAGCTCGCCGGCGTCCGCGCGGGCGGCGGGGGATGGCTCGTGCGTGGTGCGGAAGACCCACCAGTCCCGGGTCTCCGGTGCCTTTTGGGTGCGAACCTCGTGCACGCTGTGGTGAACGCCGTCGTGCGTGACCGTGAGCACGCGGCGCTGGATCGGTCGCCGGCGGCGATCCTCCAACGTGACCGTGCCGACGTGCGGCGAGAAGAGCTGGAATCCGGCGGGGAACTGTTCACGGCCCAGCGGGCGCCCGGTCCCGGTGTGCCCGAGCATGTCCTCGCTCAGCCGGTCCGCCATGCCCTCCAGCAGCGGCAGCCGCACCACGGTTGTGTACGTGCCCAGCAGCTCGTCCAGGACCGGGTCGGCGGCACGCTCGGCGGCTTCGTCCAGCGGACGGGCCATGCGCAGGACGGGGGCCTCGAAGTCGTCGCCGAGCGTCTCGGTGACGTTGGGAACCGAACGGATACGCTCCCGGGCCCACGCGCGATCGAATCCGAATGATCCGCTCTCGGAAAAGAACTGCGGAGTGTCCGTGACGACCAGGACGGACTTGACGCCGACACCGAATCTGCCGATCTGGCCCCCACGCTTGTTCGAGACCCCCATCCGGAGAATCGTGTCGACACCTTCCGGGGTGACCGGAGTCCCCTGGTTCGCGCAGTAGAGGTGCGACTCCGTCAGAACGGCATGAATCTTTCCCCCCGGTTCCGCAGCCACCTCGTCGGCACCGTTCTGCACCACTTCGAAGAGCTGACGATCACCGTATCCGCCCTTGGTGATGCGGCGCTCCGCATTCGCGTTCTCGGTGACGATTTTGGGGTCCTCGGCGTAGACCCGCAGCACCGTCTCCGACATGTCGATGACCTGCTTGATCACGGGCAATGAAATGTCGTTCATGACGCTCCGATCGGAGAAGGGCCGGCGAAAGCGGGTGAGCGGGAGGTCAGGCGGTGCCCTGCGGGTCGCGCCGGAGCGCACGCGACCCACACAGGATGACGCGAAGCTGCTGGTGGACGCGGTGGCGCAGCACCTTCAGGTGCGTCGGCAGTAGCACACGCCACGGCGCGCCAACTGGTGCCGGTGACGGGGGTAATGAACACTACCGCTGCACCGTTCGCGGTTTCCATGGCCCCATTTCCCGGGGCAGTGGATGCATTCCAGGGCGTCCCGCAGGGATCGCATGGACGCTTCCGTCTCCCCGTATCGGCGGAGACACGTGGTGCGCTCTTCCTCGGAGGTGCACATCGAGAACTCGGCCACCATTTTTTGGTAGCGGGCGAGCCTCTCCTCGCATGACTCGGGAGGCTCGGGGGCGGTTGGCAAGGGCGTGATCCTCTTCCTTTGGAGAAGACGGGAGCCGTGAACGGCGATTCGGTGGCGCGAGCGCTTTCCGGCGGGTGTACCTGGAAAACGGCAGAGCTCTGGCCCGGTTTGCGCGGTCCGATCCGGGGTGTGGATCCGATCGCTGGCCGATAACGCTAGAGCGGTCGCCAGCGGACCGCAAGGCGTTTGGGCGGACGGGAAACGGAGCCATCGATTCCGGCGTGGTCGACGTAACTTCCGGCGAGGCCGACGGGGTTGTAGTGGAGCGTGGCACTCCGGAAGGCGGTTCGCTCGACCGTGATCCGACGGTGCCCTTCCACCACCTCTTGTCTTGCCACCGCCTCCCGCTAATGGGAATCCTCCCCGAGTGATGAGTCAAAGGTCAGTTGACACGAGTCACCACTGTCAATCGACTGAGGTATGGTGAGGGCCGCGTATCGCGCGGGACGTCTAGCCGGGCAGGTGGAGAGTGGAGACGACGGGAACCGAGTTCGGCCCGTGGCTGGCACGGCAGCTGAAGCTCACGGGCAAGAGTCAGACGGAGCTGGCGGAGAAGGTCGGTGTCACGCGTGCCGCCGTCTCCGCCTGGGTCACCAAGCGCTCCACCCCCCGTCCCGAGGTGGTCGCCCTCATCGCCGAGGCGTTGGGGACCGACGTGGCCACCGTCCACACCCGCGACACCGACACCACGGCCGGCCTCCCCGTCGGCTGGTACCACCGTCCGGAACACGCGGACCGGGGGCGGGAGATGGGCAACGCGGCCACCTTCGCCTTCGACGCGGACGTGGGGGTGCTGGCTCGCGAGACCGGCCAGAACAGCCTTGACGCGCGTCTCGTCGACAACGGCAGGCCGGTGCGGTTGCGCTTCACGCTCCATGAGATCACCGGTGAGAAGCTCGCCGACTTCCTCGCCGCAGTGCAGTGGGACGAGCTGTACCCGCATTACGCGGCTGTCGCGGGAGACGCCCGCCAGAAGGTCAGCAGGGCTGTCAAGGCGGGTCTCAGGGACCTCCACGAACGCGATCGGCTCGTCCTGCTCCGCGTGGACGACTACAACGCCGTCGGTCTCACCGGCGACGAGTACGACGACAGCGTCTACGCGGCCGTCGTCCGACGCACGCTCGACAGCCACAATGAGGCGAACGGCACCTCGGGCGGCTCGTACGGCCTGGGCAAGGCCACCCTGTGGGGCACGAGCCGGCTCGGCATGGTGCTGATCAACTCCACGCTGTCCGAACCCTACGAGGGCCGCACGGAGCACCGTGTCGTCGGACGTCTCGAACTGCCGTGGCGGCGGGTCGACGACGAGGCGCTGGCCGGGCCCGCGTGGTTCGGCCGCGCGGATCCGGACACCCCTGGCGCCCGTATCGCCCGTTCCTGGTGGGCGGAGGAGGACACCGTCCGCCGCCTCCATCTCGTCCGCGAGAACGCGGAACCCGGCACTTCGTTCTTGGTCGTCGGCGCGCACGACGTCGCCGGGCTGGCCGCGGGCAAGCCGCTGGGGGACGACGAAGAGCCGAACGACAACGGGGACGAGCTGCGCCGCATGCACCGCCGCCTGGTCGACGCGCTGGGCCGTAATTTCTGGGCGGCCATGACCGCCGCGGACGACGCCCGCCCCCAGCTGGAAGCATCCGTCCGCACCCTGCGCGACGGGAGGGAACTCATCGCAGAGGAACGCGTCGATCCGGCAGTCGCCGAACCCTCCCGCACCCGCGCGCTGAAAGCGTTCCTCGGCGGCGGCACGGTCGACCGCCTCACCGAAGCGGGACAGGTCGCCCAGGCCACCGTCCCGCTGAAGCTGCCCGGCCGCGACGGACGGTCCACCACTGGGGTGCACGAGGCGGTCCTGCTCGTCACCGACGCCGTCGACGGCGAGGATCCCGCGAACGTGATGGCCGCGATGCGCGGCAACCGCATGACGGTGCGGGCCAAGAACGTGCCCGGTATCCCGATGGGCGCCAATCCCTTCCAGGCCGTGCTGCTCACCGGCATCGCCGCCGGGGAGAAGGCGCCGTACGCGCTGGAGGCCGAGCGGTTCCTGCGCGCCGCGGAACCCCCCGAGCACAACAAGTGGATGCAGACGGAAGACCTCACCAACGAGTACGCGTCCAGCGCCCACCGTCGCGTCACGACGATGATCCACGCCGCGCACGTGCAGGTGAAGGAGCTGTTGGCGCAGCCCAAGCGGAAGAGCGCCGCGCAGCGGGAGGGCGGCAACCTGGCGAAACGCATCGCGCCGAAGGCCAATCCCAAGCCGAGGCCGCGCGCGGGCGCCACGGCCCGGCCCACGTTGGCCGACTTGCAGCACACGGTGCTGCCCGACGGCGCCTGGCAGATCACCGGCGAGATCACCATCCCCCGCGGCGGTGACGGTTGGGGCGCTCGTCCCACCGCCGTCCTCGCCGCCCGCTCGGGTCCCGGGTTCCGCATCGCCTGGGCCGAAATGGAAGGCGTACGCGACTGCGAGGTCGTCGACGGCGTCCTCCGATTCACCCCCGGCGTGCAGAGCGCCGTCTTCCGGGCCGTCACCGATCCGTCCACGCAGCCCGTGCGCGGTGGCCGTTCCGGCCTCGTCGTCGAACTCGACCTCGTGGAAGGGGACGTGTGATGAAGGTCTTCCCCTATCCCCGACTGCGCGCCGCCACGGCCATCGCGGTGGACGGAGCGGCTGTCACCGCCCCCGGCTCCCCCCGCGAAGCGCTGGCTGCCTCGGCCCGCTCTGTCATCGACAGGGTCCTCGCCCTCGGTACAGCCGAGACGGAAGGGTGGGACGCGGCCACCCTCAAGATCAGTGCCACCGTGCCGGAAAGCTCGACTCGCCACGACTCGCCGTGGACGGACCTGGCGGTGTACGCGCTGCTCACCGAAGGCGCCACCAACACCCGCCTGACCGCATGCCTCGCGCCGACGGCCGACGACCCGTGTCACTGGGCCGGCGAATTGAACCTCGCCCGCGCCGACATCTCCGACCGTGCCCGACTTTCCGCTCAGGTCGTCGCCACCGTCGACGGCGTTCCCGGCCGGCTGATCGGCGAGTCGAAGGACGATTGGTTCATCGACGTCTCCGCCGAGGTGCCGGTCCGCGACCGGCCGTTCGAGACCGTACGGCACAGCTTCGCGAAAGGCCCGCACTGGCTGCGGCGGATGAAGGACGCGCCCTGGATCGTCGATCCGTCCGGAAAGCTTCCCACCGTGCACATCAACACCGACGTCGAAGGCATCGACGCGCTGCTCGACGCCGACGGTCGGGGGATCGAAAGCGCCGTGGGTGAACTGCTCGCCGCGCAGATGGCCTCGGACATCTGGCTTGCCGTCTTCCACGCGGCCCTCGGCGACCTCGAGCTCGACGAGTGGGGGCGTCCGTTGTTCCCCGGAGGATGGCGAGGCTCCGTACTGCGGGAGATGCTCCCCGACATCCTCCCCGAGCAGCCCCTCGAAACCGCCCTGCGCACACTGCACCAGCGGCGCGTCGGCGTCGGTGGCTGGACCGACGTGCAGCCACGCATCCACTACGCCGCTGCCCGCAGGGGCGGGGCGAGCACCACCTTGGTCCAAGCCGTGAGAGGGCTGGAGCGACTGCGTCGAGAGGACGACGAATGATGAGCAAGCCGACCAGTCAGCCCCTTTACCTGAAGCTCCTGCCCGACCGAGGCGCGAGCCCCTTCCTCACCGAAGGGCTGCTCACGGGGGCGGAGAACGTCAAGTCCATCCAGCTCAACGAGATCGCCACACCCCTCGCCGAGGAGCGGCGCTTTCAGTGGTCCGCCATTCGGGATCTCGTCGAGGACGCGATGTACGGCCATGAGGAGAACCGCACCAAGGCGGATGCCTGGCTCGCTCCCCGGCTGCACGCCACCCTCCGTCTCACCCGGTCCGAGGCGGCGGACCCCGGGCTGTGGAACTACCTGGCCTTGGGCGTGGCCCCCGACTACGTGCTCTGGCGGCACCTGCCGGCGGGTAAGCGACGTGCGGATCCGGCACCTGTGAACGTGAAGTACTTCAAGGGCCCTGGGGACAAGCAGGCATTCTCCCGACTGTGGTGGGCTGCCGAGTTCTTCCGAGACGGACCGGACTACCGGCCCGTCGTCACGGCATGCGGCGACCAGGAAATGCTGAACACCGCGCTGCGGCAGAAGGTCAGCGACCACCGGCCAACCGTCCAGGCCATCGTTCGCCTCCTTGCGGACGGCACGCTGAGTGCCTCCCGTGAGACCAGTGCCTTGCTCAGGGCGGTGAACGCCGCTGCGGCAACCCTCTTCTTCGACGCCTTGGCCCCCGACGTCGAACACGCCCCCGCCGCTGTCCAGGCGTGGGTCGACGGCGCCGAGAACGCGATGCCCGTAAGCCGCCGTGCTCTCCCCGAAGGCCCTGAGGAGGAACGCACCCCGAAGGAGTCCGTGGAAACGCTGGTCGAGTACTTCCGCGAGCTCTTCGCCGAGGCGCCGGTCCGCGACAGGGAGACGACGTGAGTCAGAAGTTGTCGTAACCCAAGGCGATCTTGCCGTCGGCACGCGGAGGAAGATCGAGGGCTGCCGTCAGTATGTGAGCGGCGAGAAGCGGGGGGACGGCATTGCCGATCTGTTGGGCGATGGCCTTGCCACTCCAGGGGTAATAGCGGGGGAAAGTCTGCAGGAGGCCCGCTTCCTCGTTACCGAAGCGGCTGTCGTGCCGAACGCCGCCCTGCTGCGCGAGTACGCGGTTGCGAGAGATCTTGCCGGTGACGGTGAAGGCCGGCTCCTTGTCCGTACGGCGGCCTCGGGACTTGGGATCGCCACCGGTGCCGTAGTTGGAGATCACCGTGAAGTCGCTGCGGCCGAGCGCTTCCCCCATGGACACCCAGGGAGTGAGGGCGGCCGGGGGCTCGGGGATCGGGGCGACGTCTTTGCGATAGCGCTGATGGGTGGGTTGCGGAAGGCGTGCTTCGGTGGGGTTGTCGGGCGTCTGGAGCCTTGCCACGAGGATCGCGCGGCGCCGGGTCTGCGGCACCCCGTACTCCTCGGTGTGGAGGACCTCCGGTTCGGCGACCGAGTAACCGCGCTCGCGAAGGACGGTCGCCATGGCCCGCCAGACGGGCAGGACCGCGGGGACCTGTTCGAGGATGATGGCCTCGTAGGGGTTCTCCCGCCTGATGGCCTCGAGAGCCCAGCGCAGCGGCTCCAGCACGAGCCCGGTGCGCTCGTCGTCGAGCAGCGCCACGTCGTCCCGGACGTCCTCGTCATTCGCCATGCGGTCGATGAACGTGAGCACCCGATCGAGGGCGCGGCGCCCCGCGCCGCCCCCTGCCACGGTGAAGGTCTGACACGGCGGGCCGCCGGTGAGCACGTTCGCCGTCGGGAATTTCTCGGGGCCGAAGAGCCTGACGTCGCCCTCTTCCGTGCGCAGGTGCGGGTCACAGGACTTGAGATCCTTCTCGTACGCGCGACGTGTGGCGCACGCGTCCGCGTCCCACTCAATCCCGGTCACCGGGATGCCGAGTCGGTGTGCCGCCACGTCTAGCCCGCCGGGGCCGGCGAAGAGATCCACGATCTCGTAGCAGCTCACTTGATCTCCTGCCAGTGCTTTCGATGCGAAGGACCGGTGGCGGCGGGCAGAGCCCGATGGCGCCTTTCACCAGCTTTTTTGTTCACCAACTGCCCCATAGATTACCCGGTTGTCCTGTGCCTCATGGGCCGATCCGACCCCGTCGATTCGACCACCCGGCACCGCTCAGCGGCCGAGGGCGGCTCGGATCGCAAGGCCGACGGCTCGGCCGACAGGTGGTGGAGAGGCGTGTCCCACCTGACGGTAACGAGCTGTCTTGCGTCCTGCGAAGGCCCAATCGTCGGGGAAACCCTGCAGCCGCGCCGCCTGCGCGACGGTGAGTGCGACCAGGCCCTTGTCGTGGGGGACGTCGGGGTCCAAGTGGAAATCCGGTCCGGGGACTTCGTCGGCGATGGTGCCGCCGTTCACACCGATCCGAGCCCAGGAGCGTTTCGACCCCGTGGGTCCCAGGTCGGCCCCGCCACGGTTCCACGATCCGCCCACCACCGTCGGGGCGACCCGATCGGCCTGCGCCGCCCAGGCCGCCGCCTCGGGCCAGCCCCGCGCGGCCATGGATGCGCCCAGCGCCTCGCCCACGGTGAGCGGGGGGTCCGTATCCGGGGCCGGACGCACGAAACGATCGAGGTCGTCCGCTTTGAACGCCACGAGGAGGCCCTGCTTGCGATCCTGAGGAACGCCGTAGTTCTTGGCGTTGACGACGAGCCAGCGATAGCGATACCCGAGGTGCCTCAGTTCGGTCGCGACGTACGCGCGGATCGGCTCGTACGCGGGCTTCGAGACGAGGTCGGGAACGTTCTCGATGAGCAGGGCCCGAGGTTGCACACCGTGCATGAGCATGACGGTGGCCTCGAGTATCCGGATCTCCTCGTCCCTGTCCTCACGCTTGACGGCCGCGGTCGCCTTGACCCGGGGCAGGCCGGCAGCGAGGAGGTCCACGTCGTAGGCTTCCCTGTGGTCGACAGGGTCGAAGTCCAGCAGGTCGGCTTCGAGGACATTCCACTGCGGCCGGTTCAGACGCAGGGTCTCGCAGGCCACGGGGCGGTTGTCCAGCAGGAGGACCGGGTCGAACCCGGCCTGTTCGAGGCCTAGCGCAAGGCCGCCGGCGCCGGCGCACACGGAGAGACAGCCGAGCCGTCCGGACGCGGGATCTTCCATGGTCACCGTTCTTGGTCGTCATCGAGAGAACCGGGCGAGGGTAGACGGGGTGTGGCTACCCCGTCCACTCACGGAGATATGCGGACATGGCCTTGATGCGCACCGCCAGCGAGAAGTGAGCGTCGAGCGCGCGGTAGGCCGCGACTCTCTGGGGGAGCAGGGGTGGGCGAGCCCTCGTGTGCAGCTCGGCGTGAGGGTGCACGACGACAGCGAGATGAGGTCGTCGTCGCAGGTCAGTAGAACCAGGGGCGGTGCGGCCCGCGGTGTAGCGGTGCGCGAGGGGGGACTCGAACCCCCACGTCCGAAGACACCGGCACCTAAAGCCGTCCCGTCTACCAATTCCGGCACTCGCGCGCGCACGTATCGTACTGCGCGCGTGGGGGACCGGCACCGGGCGGGTCACGGGCCGCCTCCGGAAGGTGCCGGTTCGCGTCGGGCCCGCGGTACAGGTCATCCGACGGCGAGGACCCGTGCCGTCGCCGGCACGGGTCCTCGCGGGTCCGTGGTGTCGTCGTGCTCCCTGCGGGCCGCCGCCCGCGCCGGTCAGAAGGTGGGCTCGTTGGTCTCCGCCCTGGCCAGAGCGCGGGCCTCCTCGTGGGTGCTGACGGAGGGCGGCGAGCCCGCCAGCGGTTTGCGGGCCGTCTCCTTCATGCACAGGACGGCGATGATGCCGACGACGGCCGCGCCCGAGGCGTAGTAGGCCGGGGCCAGGTTGTCGCCGGTGCTGTTGACCAGGTACGTCATGACACCCGGCGCCGTACCGCCGAAGACCGCGGTGGCCACGTTGTAGCCGATGGACAGCGACCCGTAGCGCACATCGGTGGGGAAGAGCGCGGGCAGCGTCGCCGACATGGTGCCGAGCAGGCACACCAGGCAGGCGCCCAGCGCCAGCAGTCCGACGAGGACGGCCACGAAGCTGCCCTGCTGGAAGAGGGCGAAGGCGGGGATCGTCAGCAGGACGAAACCGATCATGCCGGCCATCAGGACGGGCTTGCGGCCGAAGCGGTCGTTGAGGTGCCCGACCCGCTGGATCACCAGCGCCATCGCCACCATGGCGATGATGGCCGCGACCAGTTCCATCGAGTTCTCGTACCCGAGGGCGTCGGTCAGGTAGGCGGGCATGTACGACAGGAGCATGTAGTCGGTGACGTTGTAGGCGGCGACCAGGCCGATGCACAGCAGCAGCGTGCGCCACTGCTGGGCGAAGATCGTCTTGAGCTCCTTCTGCGGCACGTTCTCCGACAGCCTCGGCTCGCTCGTCTCCGTCGTGGAGGCCTCGGGGGAGTGCGACATCTGGGCGGCCTGCTTCTGGAAGGCCGGGGTCTCGTCCAGCTTCATCCGCAGGTACAGACCGACCACGCCGATCGGTCCGCCCACCAGGAAGGGGATACGCCATCCCCACTGGAGCATGGCGTCGTCACCGAGCGCGGTGTTCAGGATGAGGACCAGGCCGGCCGCGCCGGTGTAACCGGTGAGCGTGCCCAGCTCGAGGAAGCTGCCGAAGAAGCCGCGCCGCTTGTCGGGGGCGTACTCGGCGATGAAGGTGGCCGCGCCCCCGTACTCGCCGCCCGTGGAGAAGCCCTGCACCAGGCGGCAGACGAGCAGCAGGACGGGGGAGACGATGCCGATGGACTCGTAACTCGGGATCAGACCGATGAAGAAGGTGCCCGCGGCCATCATGACCATCGTCAGGCCGAGCACCTTCTTGCGCCCGATGCGGTCGCCGAGCGGCCCGAAGAACAGGCCGCCCAGTGGCCGCACCAGGAAGGAGGCGGCGAAGGCCGTGAACGAGGCCAGGAGCTGGGTGCTGCCGCCGGGGAAGAAGACCTTGCCGATGGTGACCGCGAGATAGGCGTAGATCCCGAAGTCGAACCACTCCATGGCATTACCGACGGCCGCGGCCTTCGTGGCGCGCTTGACCGTGGCTTCGTCCGTGACCGTGATGTCGCTACGACGGACTTTTGGCTTCCGGCTGCGTCTGACAGCGCGGAAGAGGTGCCGGTGCCGCTTGAGGGCAGCCGGGTCGGCGGGCTGATCCTCTTCGTGGTTCATCCCTCATGAGTACCGCACCTGGCGTACCCGAACGCAACACGGCCCCGTCGCGCCGGGTGCAATTACCCCGAAACCAGCCCGAGATCCCTGATCAGCTTCGCCACGTGGCCGGTCGCCTTCACGTTGTAGAGCGCCCGTTCGACCTTGCCCTCCTCGTCCACGACCACCGTGGAGCGGATGACGCCGGTGACGGTTTTCCCGTACAGCTTCTTCTCGCCGAAGGCGCCGTACGCCTCCATCGTCTCCTTGCCCGGGTCGCCGACCAGCGTGATCCTCAGCGACTCCTTCTCCCTGAACTTCGCCAGCTTTTCCGGCTTGTCCGGGGAGACGCCGATGACGTCGTACCCCTGACCCGCCAGCAGCTCCAGGTTGTCGGTGAAGTCGCAGGCCTGCTTCGTGCAGCCCGGGGTCATGGCCGCCGGGTAGAAGTAGACGATCACCTTGCGGCCCCTGCGGCCTGCCAGCGAGACGTCCTTGCCGTCCGCGTCGGGCAGCGTGAAGTCGGGGGCGGTGTCGCCGGGCTCGAGTCGCTGACTCATCGAAGGCTCCTTCACAGCGGTACGTTCACTCGTGGTTTCCCTTGCGCCCCGCGGCGGTACTCACCAGTAGTGCTGTACCTCTCAGCGGGTCGGCAGCGGCCTGGACCTGCCTGAGCGTAGCCGGAAGCCGCCGTTCGGGGGTGCCGTGGGGCATCGGCCCCGGTGAGCTGACAGGATGGCCGCTGACACGGTAGGACGCAGGACTGACAGCGACGGAGGCAACTCGGTGCCGGAAGCCAGGACCCCCGCGGACATCGAGGCGGACATCGTCCGCAGGCGGCAGGATCTCGCCGCAGCGCTCGACGAGATCGCCGTGCGCGTTCACCCTAAGACGATCATGGGCGACGTCAAGGCGAAGGCCGCAGCCGCGGTGGACCGCACGGCGGGACGCGCCTACGTCGTCGCCAACCGCACGGTCACCGACGTGCGCTCCCAGTTCGTCACCGAGGACGGCAACCTCCGGCTGGAGCGGGTCGTGCCCGTCGCCGCGCTGGCCATCGCCGCGATCGGCGGCACCTACGCCCTGTCCACCCGCCGCAAGCCCGCCGGCCGTGGGAAGGCGCGCCGCCGACACCGCTGAGACGCTGAGATACGGTCTTCCGGTGAGCCCAAAGACCCCTGCCCCCGCCCACGATGACAAGCTGCCGATCCGCATGCTGCACGACCGCGTGCTGGTGCGGACCGACACCAGCGAGGGCGAACGCCGCTCCTCCGGCGGCATCGTGATCCCCGCGACGGCGGCCGTCGGACGCAAACTCGACTGGGCCGAGGTCGTCGCCGTCGGCCAGAACGTGCGCACGGTCGAACCCGGGGACCGGGTGCTGTACGACCCCGAGGACCGGGCCGAGGTCGAGGTGCGCGGGGTCGCGTACGTCCTGATGCGCGAACGCGACCTCCACGCCGTGGCCGCCGAACGCCTCCAGGACAGCGACGGTTCGACGGGCCTCTACCTCTGAGCGCACCCGCTGCCCGAGCCGGTCAGTGGCCTGAGGTCAGTTTCAGGCCCACCACCGCGACCAAGAGCAGAGCGATGCTGTGTCTTCCGGGGGGCAACCCCCGTACCCCCGGCCGGTCAGTGGTCTGAGGTCAGTTTCAGGCCCACCACCGCGACCAAGAGCAGAGCAATGAAGAAGATGCGCCCCGCGGTCACGGGTTCGCCCAGCATCAGCATGCCGACCACCGCTGCTCCGGCGGCGCCGATGCCGACCCACACGCCGTAGGCGGTTCCGATGGGCAGGCTCTTGGCGGCCAGCGCCAGCAGGATCATGCTGGTGGCGAAGCCCGCGACGGTGAAGACGCTGGGCCACAGTTTGGTGAAGCCCTCGGTGAACTTGAGGCCGATCGCCCAGGTGACCTCGACGAGACCGGCGACGACAAGCATGATCCAGGCCATGACGGCACCTCCGTAAAAACGCTTGCGGGGGTGCGTCGTCTTGTCGGGCCCGGTACGGCGCGTCTCGTCGGGACCGGCCCCGCGTGTGCGGCGGCCGGTCCCTGGACCGTAGCAAACAGCACGGTCGGGCGGGGTGGCTCAGGTCACCAGACCCCGCCCCCGCTCACCACTCGCGTACGCCCGGGGCGCCGCCGCCCCAGCCGTTGCCGGGATCGCCGTTGCCCCCGACGCCGCCGTCACCGCCGGGGCCGCCGCCCGGATCGCCGTTGCCCCCGTCACCGCCGGGGCCGCCGCCCGGATCACCGCCGTCGACCCCGCCGATCTCCGGGATGCTCGGGCCCGGGCTCGTCGGCGGTCCGGTCGTCGGCGGCTCCGGCGTCGACGGGGCGTCCGACGGCTCCTGCGGTTGCGAGGGCTCCTCGGACGGCCCCTGGGAGGTCGGCGGTCCGGACGGCGGCGTCGACGTGTCCGGCGGCTGCGAGCTCGGCACGCTCCCGTTGCCCGTGGTGTCCAGGTCGAACTTCTTGACCGGGCGGCCCTCCAGCGCCTCCTTCGTGTAGGCGCCCCAGATCTCAGCGGGGAAGCCGCCACCGTTGACACGTGGCTGCCCGCCGGCCCCGTACAGCGGCTTCTGCGCGCCGTCGGCCGGGTCCTTGCCCATCACGCCGATGACGGTGGCCAGGTCGGGGGTGTAGCCGGCGAACCAGGCCGCCTTGTCCTCCTCGGCCGTGCCGGTCTTGCCCGCCGCCGGGCGCCCCGCGGCCTTGGCCGCCGTACCCGTGCCGCCCTCGACGACGCTGCGCAGCGAGGCCGTCGTGGTGTCGGCGGCAGCCCGGGACACGGCCCGCTTGGGATCATGGTCGGGCAGGTCGACGACCTCCCCGCCACGAGTGATCTTGCTGACCATGCTGTAGTGGCCGTGCTTGCCGTGGTTGGCGAGCGTGGCGTACGCCTCGGCCATGTCCAGCGGCGACGCCGCTGCGACACCCAGCGCGATGGACCCGTCCTCGGTGAGGTTGGGCGTGGCCTTCGGCAGACCCAGATCGATGGCCGTCTGCTTGACCTTCTTGGGGCCGACGTCGATGCCCATCTGCGCGAAGACGCTGTTCACCGACTTGTCCATGGCCGTGGTGACCGGGATCTGCCCGTAGGAGCGGTCGTCCTCGTTGGCGGGCGCGTAGCCGGTGCCCTGCCCGTCGCTGACCACCTCGCGCTTGTTCGTGCCGTCGTACACCGTGTTCAGCTTGATCGGCCGGCCGTCCTGCGTCGTGGACTTGTTCTGCACGGCCGAGGTGAACACGAACGGCTTGAACGTGGAGCCGACCTGGTACTCGCGGTTCGTCGCGGCGTTCGTCCACTGTTTGGTGGCCCCGATGCCGCCGTACATGGCGACGACCTCGCCGGTCTTGGGGTCCACCGACGCGCCGCCCGCACGGACGTACTTGTCGATCTTCCGGTTCTTCTTGTCGAGCTTCGACATCAGCTTGTCGTCGACGGCGTCCCGCATGGCCTTCTGCTTCTTGGGCTGGAAGGTCGTGGTGATCCGGAAGCCCCCGGCGCGCAGCCGCTGCTCGTCGACGATTTTGTTGTTGATGAGGTAGTTCTTGACCGCTTCGACCAGGTATCCGCGCTCGCCGGACATGTTCCGGGCCGGCTTGGGCTCGTCCGGCTCGGGGAACTCCATCCCCTTCCGGTCGCCCTTCTTGAGCCACCCCTCCTCGACCATGCCGTCCAGCACGTAGTTCCAGCGCGCCAGCGCCCGCTTCTTGTTCTCCGGGTGGGCGCGGGTGTCGTACGCGTTGGGCGAGTTGACCAGCGCCGCCAGGTAGGCGCTCTCCTCCGTGGAGAGCTCGCTGGCCTCCTTGCCGTAGTAGGCGTGCGCGGCCGACTGGATGCCGTAGGCGTTGCGGCCGAAGTAGCTCGTGTTGAGGTAGCCCTGGAGGATGTCGTTCTTGCTGACCTCGTTGTCCAGCTTCAGCGCGATGAAGAACTCCTTGGCCTTGCGCGTGACCGTCTGGTCCTGGCTCAGGTAGTAGTTCTTCACGTACTGCTGGGTGATCGTCGAACCGGACTGGCGCCCGCCCCCGGTGAGCATGTTCCAGCCCGCGCGGGCCATGGCCTGCGGGTCCACGGCTGACTCGTGGTAGAAGTCGCGGTCCTCCGCGGCCAGCACCGCGTGCTGCGTCTCCTTGGGAATCTTGCTGAGCGGGACGCTCTCCCGGTTTATGTCGCCGTCGCGGGCGATCTGGCTGCCGTCCGCGTACAGGTAGACGTTGGTCTGCGCCGCTGCCGCCTCGTTCGGTGCCGGGATGCTCACCAGCAGGTAGCCGGCGACAAGCGCGCCGGAGATGAGCAGGACGATCAGCAGCAGGCCGCCGAGGACCATCCGCCAGGTCGGCAGAAGCCGCCGCCAGCCGGTGCGGCGGCGCTTCTCCTTCCCTTTCTTGTCTTTCTCCTTCTTGCCTTTCTTGCCCTTCTTCTCCATCATTCCCGCCTCGTCGCTCGCGGCGGGCGGCGTCTGCGCGGCGCCCGGGCCGTCCGGACCACCGGAACCGCCCGGGGCACCGGGGCCGCCTGATCCTGCGGCGGCCTGACCCATGATGGCTGTCTCGGCGGGCGAGGTCCGGCCCACACCGGCTGTCCCGGCGGCCGTGTCGCCACCACCGGCCGAGTCCCCGCCACCGTCCGAGTCCCCGCCGGTGGCCGGGCCGCCGGCGGTGGCCGGTCCGCCACGGGCGCCCGTGGCGCTGCCCGGGCCGCTGGCGGGTCCGGTGCTGCCGCCTGGTCCGGCGGGCGACGGGGTCGCGCGGGTGGCGGCCTCCGCCCCGGCCTGTCCGGCCGCACCGGCCCGTCCGGCCGCTCCTCCGGCCGCCCCGGCCCGTCCGGCCGCTCCTCCGGCCGCACTACCGGCCGCTCCTCCGGCTTCCGCGGCGGCTGCGGCGGCTCCCCAACTGGTGGTCCGCATGGCTCGCGTCGCGCCGCTTTCCGCGTCGGGCCGCGGCTGTGCCGCTGCGGTGCCCTTCGAGGGACCCGAAGGGCCGCCGGTGCCGGTGCCGGGGCCGGCGCCGGGGGCGGCAGAGCTCGCGTCGTCTCCGGCGGAGCCGTCCGAGAGGTCGTCCTCAGCGGGACCGCCCTTGGAGGGAGTGCTGCTGGTGGTGGGGATGCGGCTCTTGCCGGGAGAACTGCTCGTCATCGGGATGCGGCTCTTACCGGGCGCCTCGCCCGCGCCGGGCACTCCGCCGCCAGGCACTCCGCTGTCGGGCCCACCGCCGTCAGGGCGCTCGCCGCCGGCGGTTCCGCCCTTGCCCGAGGCCGACTCGTCACCGGACGCGGCGCCACTGCCGGAAGCAGGCGAGCCGGAAGCACGCGAGCGGGAGGTACCCGAGCTGGACGTGTCCTCGTCAGAGGCGGCCCCGTCTGAGGCAGCCCCGTCGGAGGTGCCCTCTTCGGACGTCCGCGCGGCGGAGACGTCCTCGCCGGTCGAGCCCCGGTCGGAGGCGTCCGAGTCGCCCGAGGTGCCCGAGGCGTCCGAGGTACCCGAGTCGCCCGAGGCGTGCGGAGCGGCTGAGGCGCCCGAGTCGCCCTCGTCAGGGGTGGGTCTGTCGCCGGGGGTGCCGCTGCCGCTGGAGTCCCCCGCGTTCGGGCGAACGCCCGGCGCGGACGCGGGCGCGGACACGGGCGCCGGGCTGCGGGGGCCGGACTTCGCTCCGCGGGCGGTCCGCTTCGGGGCGGGGTTCGCCGCGGGGCCGGCCGGCTTGCCCGGCTGCTCCCTCTTGGCCGGAGTGTCCCCCTGGGCCGGGCTCTTCTCGGGCGGGCCGTCCGACTCCGGCTCTCGGCCTTCGGCGTCGCTGTTCGGCTCGTCACTCATGTTTGCAGGGACTCCTCGTCCAATGGCGGGCGATGCGTCGTACGCCCCGTAGAGCACTTTCGCAGCTTCCGTGCAGCAGACCGAGCCCAGGGCGCGGTCGGGCCCTGTGGATATGCGGTGGCTGGCCACCGGTCCGGCGGGCTAGGCTCCAGCGCTTGGCCCGCGCTCGGTTCTCGCACGGAAGTGCTACTGGAAAGACGGTGGAGGAGCTCGAAAGGATGCATCTGCTCCGTCTCAATCTCGCCGTGGCCGCGAGCGGCTTCCGGCGTTACGCCACCTACCGTGTCGCCACGGCGGCCGGCGTCTTCACCAACACCGTCTTCGGCTTCATTCTCGCTTATACGTTCATCGCTCTGTGGTACGAGCGTCCACACCTGGGCGGTTACGACCAGTCGCAGGCGCTGACCTTCGTGTGGATCGGGCAGGCGATGCTGGCCACCGCCGCGCTGATGGGCGGCGGCTTCCAGGACGAGTTCCACGAACGCGTCAGGAACGGCGACGTCGCCATCGACCTCTACCGGCCCGTCGACCTCCAGCTGTGGTGGTTCGCTTCCGACCTGGGGCGGGCCGCCTTCCAGCTGCTGGGCCGCGGCCTGGTCCCGATGGCCGTCGGCGCTTTCGCCTTCGAGCTGACGCTGCCGTCCTCTCCCGCAGTCTGGCTGCTGTTCCTGTGCGCCGTGTTCCTGGCGGTGGTGGTCAGCTTCGCGCTGCGCTATCTGTTCGCGCTGTGCGGCTTCTGGCTGTTGGACGCGACGGGGCTCAGCGCCCTGTCGACCCTGCTGAGCGTGTTCTTCTCGGGGATGCTGCTGCCGCTGACGGTCTTCCCCGGCGTGTTCGGCGAGGTGGTGCGCTGGCTGCCGTGGGCCGCCACGCTTCAGGTGCCCGCGGACGTGCTGCTGGGGGAGAGCGGGGCCGGCGGTGCGGCGGGGCTCGGTTTCCAGCTCGCGTGGGCCGGCGTGCTGCTGACCGCGGGCCGGCTGCTCCAGTCGGCCGCGACGCGCAAGGTGGTGGTGCAGGGTGGCTGAGCCGGTCGCGGTGGGGCGCCGGACGCCGGAGCGGGGGCTGCCGGTGCGCCGGGCGCTGGGCCGCGCGGCCTGGGGGCTGCGTGCGTACGGCTTCATCGCGGCGATGTGGGTCCGCTCGACGATGGCGTACCGCGCGTCGTTCGCGATGATGCTGGTGGCCAACTTCGCGACGACGTTCCTCGACTTCGCCGCGATCATGATCATGTTCTCGCAGGTGGACGCGCTGGGCGGTTTCACGCTCGCCGAGGTGGCGTTTCTCTACGGCACCTCCGGTGTCTCCTTCGGCCTGGCCGACCTGCTGCTGGGGGAGGGGGAGCGGATCGGCCGCCGGGTGCGCGACGGGACCATGGACGTCCTGCTGACACGGCCGGTGCCCGTCCTCAGCCAGATCGCGGCGGACCGGTTCGCGCTGCGCAGGCTCGGACGGATCGTCCAGGGGGCGCTCGTACTGGGCTGGTCGATGACGCGGCTGGAGCTGGACTGGACGGTGGCCAGTGTGCTGATGACCGTGTCGATGGTGCTGTGCGGCTGCCTGATCTTCGGCTGCCTGTTCGTACTCGGCGGCGCCTTCCAGTTCTGGGCGCAGGACGCCTCCGAGGTGCAGAACGCCTTCACCTACGGCGGCACCACGCTGCTGCAGTACCCGCCCACCGTCTTCGGCAGGGAGCTGGTGCGCGGGGTGACGTTCGTGGTGCCGCTGGCCTTCGTCAACTGGCTGCCCGCGCTGCGGGTGCTCGGCCGTGACGACCCGCTGGGCCTGCCCGGCTGGGTGGACTTCGCCGCGCCCGCCGTGGCGCTGCTGTGCTGCACGGGCACGGCACTGGTGTGGCGGGCGGGGCTGCGCTCCTACCGCAGTACGGGCAGCTGACGAGCCGCAGACGTGGCTGACGAGCCGCGGACGTGGCTGGTGAGCCGCAGGGGAAGCCGACGAGTCACAGGAGGGGCGGGAAGTCGTGCAGGAGGACGCGGGCGGGGCCGTGCGGGATACGGACGGTGCTTTCATCGACGTGACGGATCTGCGGAAGACCTTCCGGGTGCGGCGCAGGAGCGGGCTGCTGCGCCGCACCAGCAGTGAGGTGCACGCGGTGGACGGGATCTCCTTCGCGCTGCGGCGCGGCGAGATGACCGGATTCATCGGGCCCAACGGGGCCGGCAAGTCGACGACGATCAAGATGCTCACCGGCATCCTCACGCCCAGCGGCGGGCGGCTGCGGGTCGCCGGGGTGGATCCAGCGCGGGACCGCACCCGCCTGGTGCGCCGCATCGGCGTCGTCTTCGGACAGCGCACCACCTTGTGGTGGGACCTGCCGCTGCGCGACTCCTACGGCCTGGTGCGCCGCATGTACCGCATCCCGCGGGCCCGCTACGAGGAGAATCTGGCGCGCTGCGTGGAGCTGCTGGAGCTGGACGGGCTGCTGGACGTTCCCGTACGGCAGCTCTCGCTGGGGCAGCGGATGCGCGGTGACATCACGGCCGCGCTGCTGCACGACCCGGACGTGCTGTACCTGGACGAGCCGACGATCGGGCTGGACGTCGTCAGCAAGGCGCGGGTGCGGGAGTTCTTGCTGAACCTCAACGCGGAGCGTGGCACGACCGTGCTGCTGACGACGCACGACCTGAGCGACATCGAGCACCTGTGCGAGCGGGTCGTGGTCATCGACCACGGGCGTCTGATGTACGACGGGGCTCTTGCGGGGCTGCACGAGGTGGGCCGCGGCGAACGCACCCTGGTGGTGGACCTGGAAAGGGAGCTGCCACCGATCGAGGGCGTCCCCGGGGCCCGCACCGTGCGCACCGAGGGCCCGCGTCAGTGGCTCACCTTCCCCGCCACGGCCAGCGCGGCGCCGCTGGTCTCCCGGATCGCGGCCGACTACCCGCTGGTGGACCTCTCCCTGCGCGAACCGGCGATCGAGGACGTGATCGCCAGCATGTACGCGCGCTGAGGCGCCCCGCGCGACGGTGGCCGTCACGGCGATGGCGGCCGTCACGGCGACGGTGGCCGACACGGCGACGGAGACCGTCACGGCGATGGCGGCCGTCACAGCTTCGCGGGCCGCGACCCCTTCAGTACCTGCAGGTCGAGCGCCTGGGCCATCGCCCGGTACCCGTTGTCGCTGGGGTGCAGGTGATCACCGGAGTCGTACGCCGCACGCAGCCGCTCGGGATGCGCGGGGTCCCGCAGTGCCGCGTCGAAGTCGACGACGGCGTCGAACACCTTGCCGGCCCTGATCTCCTCGTTGACCGCCCGGCGCACGGCGTCCATCCGGGGCGTGTAGCCGCGGTGCCCGCCGAACGGCGTCAGCGTCGCGCCCACGACCCGCAGCCCGCGGCTGTGCGCCTGGCGCACGAGGTCCCGCAGCCCGTTCACGATCTTGGCCGGATCACGCTGCCGCGGCGGCTTGATGATGTCGTTGAGCCCCATCTCCACGACGACGACCTTCACGCCCGTACGGGAGAGCACGTCGCGGTTGACGCGGGTCAGCCCGCTCGGACCGTTGTTGGGCGAGAACTTGCTGCCGTCGACCAGCACCCGGTTGCCGCTGATGCCTGCGTTCAGCACGCTGAGCCGGGGCGCGCCCCGCTCGGTGCGCAGCCGCTCGGCCAGGAAGTCGGTCCAGCGGTGGTTGGCGCCGGGGCTGGAGGTGATGCCGTCGGTGATCGAGTCCCCCAGCACTGCCACGGCGCCGTCGGTCTCGTTGCTCCACACGTCGACGGCGGTCAGGTACCGCCAGTACGGGCTCTGCTGGTTGAAGGCGGTGCCGGAGGTGTCCTCGGTGCGGTCGCCCGCGGCCACGTAGCTGGTCTGCCGGGCGTAGGGGTGGTAGGTCACAGGCCCCGAGGGGGTGGGCGAGTACGTGGTGACCAGCAGGTCGGCGGCGTGCGGCACGTTGAGCCGCACCGCGTCGCTGGTGACCTCGCCGCCGGCCGGGATGGTGACCGAGGGCTTGTTCCCGAAGCTGAGGCGGCGCATGCTGCCGGCCGCGGCCGTCGGGTTGCTGGGGGCCGCGGCCAGGGCGATGGTCGCGTGGGAGATCGTCAGCGGGCGGTTGCCGAACAGGTTGGAGAGCTGGATGCGCGCCTGGGTGCCGCCCACGGCGGTGTGCACCACGTTCCGGATCGACATGTTCGCGAAGCCGTCGCGACTGCGCGGCTCGGCCGCGGCCGGGGCCGCCGACCAGGTGCCGACCCACTGGCCCGAGGAGGCCGGAGCCGCCGGGTTACGGGACTGCGGCGAGTCCTCGCCCAGTCCCCCTTCGCCGCTGCCCGCCCCGATGAATATCGCGGTCGACACGAGGACCACGATCGCCGCAAGTCCGGCGAGCAGGGCATAGCCCATGTTCCTGGTCACGCGCGCTGGTTCTCCTCGAACTGGACGGAGCCCCGGCTCCGGACGGTCGGCGGTGCCATGATCCCACGAAAGGGGCATGGCGCCCTCCGGGGGGCGTGCGCTCCGGGGTCTGGGACACCTCCCGGCCGGAGGCTGGGGAAGGGTCGTTCCGGCGCGGCACCGGGTCGTAGTCGATGTTGTTTCAATGCTGCCGATCAGACAGACGCGGAAGAGCCGCCGTCCGTTCCACTCGGTTCCGGGAGAGGGAGAATGACACTCCGCGAACCGGGCCGAGGACCGGGGGGCGGGGCGGTGATCAGGGGTGTCCACGGGGACGGTGGGAGCGGATGGAACGGACAAATGAGGGCGAGCTGCTTGGTCATGATGATGCCCACGTGAGAGCCGTCACACGCGGCCGTCCCGCTTCCGGGGGACCCGTACGCCGTGCGGACCGCGGGGGAAGCGGACACGGCGCATTGAGCCGATCGGGTGGTCCGGACCCCTCCCCGGACGCCGGAGACCCGGCGGACGGTGGCGCCCTCGCACGCCGTCCGCCCCCGCCTGTGGCCCCGAAGGGCGGCGGCAGCGACGCGGGCGGGTCCGGTGGTTCCGGTGGTGGGCCCGGCGACCCCGGTGGCGGGTCCGGTGGTTCCGGTGGCGCGCCTGCGGACCCCGGTGGCGGGTCCGGCGGCGCCGGGGGCGCGTCCCACGGCGCGGGCGGTGGGCTCGGCGGTTCCGGAAGCGGGCCCGGGGGCTTCACCGCGGCTGACGAGGAACGGCGGCGCGGCGTACGCCGCATGAAGGCCATCGCGACGGGCGCCCTGCTGCTGATGGCCGCCGTCTTCGCACTGGCCACCTGGGCCGGGCACGCGGGCGCCGGCGCCTGGACCGGCTATGTGGCGGCTGCCGCCGAGGCCGGCATGGTCGGCGCGCTCGCCGACTGGTTCGCCGTCACGGCGCTCTTCCGCCACCCGATGGGGCTGCCCATCCCGCACACCGCCATCATCCCGACCAAGAAGGACCAACTGGGGCAGAGCCTCGGGGACTTCGTCGGCGAGAACTTCCTGTCCGCCGACGTCGTCCGCACCCGGCTGCGCGCCGTCGGCATCGGCAACCGGTTCGGGTCCTGGCTCGCCCAGCCGGAGAACGCCGACCGTGTGACGGCGGAACTGTCCACGGCGCTGCGCGGCGCGCTCACCGTGCTGCGGGACGCGGACGTGCAGGCCGTCGTCAGTGAGGCCATCACCCGCCGCGCCACGGCCAAGGAGGTGGCGCCGGGGCTCGGCACGATGCTGGAGAAGATCGTCGCGGACGGTGGCCACCGCCGCGTCGTCGACCTGGTGTGCACGCGGGCGGCGGAGTGGCTGGACGAGCACGGCGGTTCCGTCATGGACGCGGTCGCCGGCGGGGCGCCCGGCTGGACGCCGCGGTTCGTGGACCGCAAGATCGGCGAGCGGGTCTACCGCGAACTGCTCCGCTTCGTCACCGAGATGCGGGACATGCCCGACCACCCCGCGCGCGGCGCCGTCGACCGTTTCCTCACCGACTTCGCCGCCGACCTGCGCTCCGACCCCGACACCCGCGCGCGGGTCGAACGGCTCAAGAACGAGACGCTGGCCCGCGACGAGGTGCAGGACCTGATCGCCTCCGTGTGGGGGGCCGTGCGGTCGATGCTGGTGGCCGCGGCCGAGGACGAGCGCAGCGAACTGCGGGTGCGGGCCCGTGCCGCACTGCTGTCCCTGGGACAGCGCCTGGCGTCCGACGGGCGGCTCCAGGACAAGCTGGACGGCTGGATCGAGGGCGCCGCGGTCCACCTGGTGACCAGCTACCGGGACGAGATCACCTCGCTCATCTCGGAGACCGTCGCCGGCTGGGATGCCGAGCACACCTCCAGGAAGATCGAGGCCCACATCGGCCGCGACCTGCAATTCATCCGTATCAACGGCACCGTCGTCGGCTCCCTGGCCGGCCTCGCGATCCACACGGTGGCCCACTTGCTGGGGGCTTGAGGAGGACGCCACCCGCGCGGTCCGGTCTGGGCGGCCCTGCACGGGCTGGCGACCCTGACCCGGGCGGGACGGCTGCCGCCGGGAGACGCCGAACGGCGGGTGGAGTTGCTGGTGGGCCGGCTCGCCGCGGCCTGACGCCTGACGCGCCCCGGGAGGGCCACCATCCGCCGCCCCACCATCCGACGCCCCCGCCGGGCGGTGCCCCCGCCGGGCGGCGCCTCACGGCGACGCCCTGCTGGAGCACGCCCTGTTCGGCTCCGCCGGACGGCGCTGCGGGCCGGGAGCGCACCCGGGAGTGAGCCGGAAGGGAAGCGGAAGGGAAGTGGAGGGAAGCGGAAGCCGAGGCTACGGTCCAGTACGTGAACGCGGTCTTGTGGTTCTGAACGGGCTCTTGGAGGATCAGCTGATTCGCCTGGGAGGGAGAGCGACGTGAAACTGTTGCGCGTCGGATCGGCGGGGACTGAGCGCCCCGCGCTGCTGGACGAGGACAACACCCTGCGAGACCTGTCGGGGATCGTCCCCGACATCGATGCGGGGCTGCTCGCGGACGAGGCCGCGTTCGGGCGGGTCCGCGAAGCCGCTGCCGCCGGGCGGCTGCCCGAGCTGGCCGCGGGCGCCGAGACCGGAGCCGCACGGGTCGGGCCGCCGCTGTCGGGGATCGGCAAGGTGGTGTGCATCGGGCTGAACTTCCACGACCACGCGCGGGAGACGGGCGCCGCGATCCCCAAGGAGCCGATCGTCTTCATGAAGGCGCCCGACACCGTCGTCGGGCCCGACGACACGGTGCTGATCCCGCGCGGCAGCGAGAAGACCGACTGGGAGGTCGAGCTGGCCGTCGTCATCGGCAGGACCGCGCGCTATCTGGCCTCCCACGAGGAGGCGCTGGCCTGCGTCGCCGGATACGCGATCGCCAACGACGTGTCCGAGCGGGCCTTCCAGATCGACCGCGGCGGCCAGTGGGACAAGGGCAAGAACTGCGAGACGTTCAACCCGCTGGGCCCCTGGCTGGTGACCGCGGACGAGGTGCCGGACCCCCAGGCGCTGACGATGCGGCTGTGGGTCAACGGCGAGATACGCCAGGACGGCACGTCCGCGGATCAGATCTTCCCCGTCGCCGAAGTGGTGCGCTACCTCTCCCACTTCATGACGCTGTATCCGGGTGACGTCATCTCGACCGGCACCCCCGCGGGCGTCGCCATGGGACAGCCGGAGCCCAAGCCCTACCTGCGTGAGGGCGACGTCGTCGAGCTGGAGATCGCCGGCCTGGGCCGGCAGCGCCAGGTGATGAAGTCCGCGTGAGCGGGCGGCCCCCGGGTGAGCCGGCGGTCTCCTCGGGGGGCCCGTGGCGTGTCCGGGGCCTCACATGGTGCGGGCGCGGGTGAAGGAGCGGGCCGTTTCCAGGACCTGGAGGGCGGCTGCCGCCTCGTGCGCCGTCACCGGCGGGGGCGTGCCCTCGCGCAGTGCGGTCGCGACCGCGTCGTAGAAGGCGGGGTAGTCGCCGTCCAGTGTGGGGACCTTGCGGGTGTCCTCCAGCGCGCCCAACGTGCCCCAGGCGTCCTCGGGTTCCACGCCCCAGGGCGTGCCCTGGCAGGGACGCGCGCCCTCGCGCAACGCGTTCTCCTGCGGGTCGAGGCCGTACTTGACGTAGCCGGCCCTGCTGCCCAGCACTCGGAAGCGGGGTCCGAGCCGGGCCGCGGTGGCGCTCATCCACAGGTGGGAGCGGACGCCGCTCTCGTGGGTGAGGGCGATGAAGGTGTCGTCGTCCGCCTCGGCGCCGGCGCGGCGTACGTCGGACTCCGCGTAGACGGAGGCGGCGGGTCCGAAGAGGGTCAGTGCCTGGTCGACGAGGTGGCTGCCCAGGTCGTAGAGGAGGCCGCCCACTTCCTGAGGGTCGCCCGACTCGCGCCAGCCGCCCTTGGGCCGGGGCCGCCAGCGCTCGAACCGGGACTCGAAGCGCTGGACCTCGCCCAGTGCGTCCTCGGCGAGGAGGGAGCGCAGGGTGAGGAAGTCGTTGTCCCAGCGCCGGTTCTGGAACGGGGCCAGCAGCAACCCTTTCGCCTCGGCCTTGGCCGCCAGTTCGCGGGCCTCGGCGGCGGTGGGGGCCAGCGGCTTGTCGACGACGACGGGCAGCCCCGCGTCCAGGGCGCGGTGGGCGAGCCGCACGTGAGTGCGGTTCGGCGTGGCGATCACCACCAGGTCGAGCCTGTCCGGGTCCGCGAACAGGTCGTCGGCCGAGGACAGTGTCCGCACCTGGCCACCGCCCGGGGCGCCCGCCTCCCGTGCGTGCCTCTGCCGCTCG
The DNA here is from genome assembly GCF_041028275.1 of Streptomyces sp. PU-14G. Lineage (NCBI taxonomy): Bacteria > Bacillati > Actinomycetota > Actinomycetes > Kitasatosporales > Streptomycetaceae > Streptomyces > Streptomyces sp. PU-14G. The sequence continues at coordinate 13,256 of NZ_JASKYT010000011.1, read as the reverse complement.
GGGTCGGAGGTGACGACGGTGTCCAGGGCCAGCCCCGGCGTCGTGGCGATCAGCGGGGCGTGGAAGACCGAGCCGGCCAGGCCGAACCCGAGCAGGCCGACGCGGAGCGGCGAGGGGGAGGTGTCCATGCGGTTCATGCCCCCACCCTTGCAAAGCGGGTGCGGGCGGGCACGCACCGCCCGCCACGAGGTCGAGTACGCGGGGTGCCGTGTGCTCCCCGAGGCGGGGTGCGCCCCCGAGGCGGGGTGCGCCCCCGATGCTGAGCGCGCCCCCGAGGCGGAGCGCGCCCCCGATACGGGGTGCGCCCCCGAGGCCGGGTGCTCCCTGACACGGAGCGCGCCCCCGACATGCGGCGGCCCCCGACATGGGGTGGCTCCCGGCATGGGGTGGCCCCCGACGTCGGGCGGCCCGAGGTGGGGCGGCCCCCGATGCTGAGCGCGCCCCGATACGGGGTGGCCCCGAGGCCGAGTGTGCGCCGAGGCCGAGTACGCTCCGCCTGGCGTGTGCGCACCCTGCGAGGATGCCGAGGTGGCTACCTCGCGCGAAAGCTCCGCACCCTACGAGATCCCCGCCGACGGGGCCGCGCCCGTGCGGGCCGGCATCCCCGAGCACGGGCGGGTCCCCAAGTACTACTGGCTCAAGGCGCGGCTCGTTCCGCTGCTGGAACAGTTGGGCGAGGGGGGCGTGTTGCCCACCGAGCGGGAACTGGCGCTGCACCACGAGGTGTCCCGCGAGACGGTGCGCCAGGCGCTGCGTGAACTGCTGCTGGAGGGGCGGTTGCGGCGCGCCGGGCGCGGCACGGTCGTGGCCGGGCCGAAGCTGGCGCAGCCGCTCGCCCTGGCCAGTTACACCGAGGGCGTCCGCCGTCAGGGCCGGGTGCCGGGGCGCACGCTGGTCGGTCTGACCCGGCATCCCAGCCCCGCCGCGCTCGCCGCCGACCTCGGAATCGCCGAGGGGGACGCGGTCTGGCACCTGGAGCGGTTGCTGTTCGCGGACGACGAGCGGGTCGGTCTGGAGTCCACGTACGTCGCGGTCGAGCGGGTGCCTGATCTGGAGCGGGACTTCGAGGCCGACTCGTCCTTCTACGCGTACCTGCGGGAGGGGTTGGGGATCCGGTTCGGCGAGGCGGAGGAGCGGTTGGAGACGGTGCTCGCCACGCCGCGGGAGGCGCTGCTGGTCGGAACGCCGCCCGGGCTGCCGATGCTCCTGATCCACCGGCGTTCCCGGGACGCCGAGGGGGCTCCGCTGGAGCGGGTGCGGCTGCTCTACCGCGGCGACCGTTTCAGCTTCACGGTGCGGCTGGAGGGGTGACGCCGCCCCGCGGGCTCCGGCGGGTACACCGGCGCCGCGCGGAGGCCACCCGAGAGCTGATCACGGAAACATAACGGGTCCGGACCAGAATTGCCGGGCCGTTCACCCGGCGGTCGTTCCCGGGTCACCGGGGCCCGGAAGGGTCGCGGTCATGCGAGTCATAGTGGTGGGAGCGGGCGTGCTGGGGTCCCTGCACGCCTGGCAGGCGGTTCAGCGCGGTCACGAGGTCGTGCACATCGAGCGGGAGGAGGCGGCCCGCGGCGCCTCCGTGCGGAACTTCGGCCTGGTGTGGGTCGGCGGCAGGGCGGAAGGCCCCGAGTTGGAGGCGGCGCTGCGCGCCCGGGAGCTGTGGGAGCGGATCGGTCAGGAGGTTCCCGCACTCGGCTTCCGGGCCTGCGGCTCTCTGACGGCCGTCACCACCGAGGCCGAACTGGCCGTCGCCCGGGCCGCCGCAGCGCGCCCCGACGCCGCCCGGCGCGGCTACACGCTGCTGACGCCCGAGGAGGTCAGGCGGCTCAATCCGGCGCTGCGCGGCAGCGCGCTGCTGGGCGGGCTGTGGTGCGAGAGGGACGCGGCACTCGAGCCGCGCCCCGCGCAGCGCGCCCTCCAGGAGGCGCTGCGCGAGCGTGCGGGGGGCCGCTACACGTTCCTGGGCGGGCGCGAGGTCCGCGACCTGCCGTCCGGTCCCACGGCGGCGGTCCGGGACGACCGCGGCGAACTGCACGAGGGGGACGCCGTCGTGCTGTGCACCGGCGCCTGGCTGGGCGGCCTGGTCCGCGCACTGCTGCCCGAGCCGCCGGTGCGCCGGGTGCGGCTGCAGATGATGCAGACCGAACCTCTGGACGAGAAGCTGACCACCGCGGTCGCGGACGCGGACAGTTTCCGCTACTACCCGGCCTACGGCGGCGCCGCGCTCGACGCGCTGGCGGCGGCCCAGCCGCAGCCGCCCGTCGCCGCCGAGCACCGGATGCAGCTGCTGATGGTGCAGCGCGCGGACGGCTCCCTGACCATCGGCGACACCCACGAGTACGAGACGCCGTTCGCCTTCGACGTGGACGAGCAGCCCTACCGGCATCTGACCGCCGTCGCCGAACGGCTGCTGGGGCGCGCGCTGCCGCCGGTGCGCAGGCGCTGGGCCGGGGTGTACGCGCAGTGCACCGAGCCGGGGCGTGTGGTGCTGCGACAGCCCGTGCCGGAGCGGACCTCGGCGTGGCTGGTGACCGGACCCGGCGGGCGCGGCATGACCTGCTCGCCCGCGATCGCCGAACGTACCGCCGACGAGCTGGGCTGGTGAGGACATTGACGACAGTGACACCGAAGGACCGGGCGCCGGACATGGTGGGCACGGCGGCCACCACGCTGGTCGTGCTGGACATGGCGGGCACCACCGTCGCGGACGACGGACTGGTCGAGCAGGCGTTCGGCGCGGCGGCGACGCGCCTGGGAACCGAACCCGGCACCCCGGCGTTCGCGAGGATGCTCGACCACGTCCGCGCCACCATGGGCGAGTCCAAGATCTCCGTCTTCCGGCACCTGGCCGGCGGCGACGAGGAGCGGGCGCGGCAGGCCAACTCCGCGTTCGAGGACGCCTACGGCCGGCTGGTGGCCGACGGGCACTGCGCCCCCGTACCCGGAGCCCGCGAGGCCATCGAACGGCTGCGCGCCGCCGGGCGCACCGTCGTGCTGACGACCGGCTTCGCGCGGGCCACCCAGGACGCCATCCTCGCCGCGCTGGGCTGGCACGAGCTGGTCGCGGCCACCCTGTGCCCCGCCGACACCGGCCCGCTGGGGCGTGGACGGCCCCACCCCGACCTGGTGCTCGCCGCGCTGCTGCGGACCGGCGCGGCCGACGACGTGCGCCGCGTCGCCGTCGTCGGTGACACGGTGTACGACATGCGCTCCGGCGTACGCGCCGGCGCGGGCGTGGTGGCGGGCGTGCTCACCGGGGCGCACGGTACGGAGGCGCTGCGCGAGGCCGGGGCGACGCACGTGCTGGACTCCGTCGCCCGTCTGCCCGAGCTGCTGTCTTCGCTGGAGCGCCCGGATGCCTGAGCACACCAGCGCGCACAGGGCCGGTGGTATCCGCTTCGACCGGGTGACCGTCGCCTACGACGGCACCCCGGTCCTGGAGGACTTCGACCTGAGTGTCGAACCCGGCGAGGTCATGGCCCTCCTCGGCCCCTCGGGATCGGGCAAGACGACCGCCCTGCGCGCCGTCGCGGGATTCGTCCGCCCGGCGGGCGGACGTGTGCGGATCGGCGACCGCGACGTCACCGACCTGCCGCCCCACGCCCGGGACGTCGGCATGGTCGTCCAGCAGTACGCGCTCTTCCCGCACATGCGCGTCGCCGACAACGTCGCCTTCGGACTCAAAGCCAGGAAGACACCGCGCGGACAGGTGGCCGAACGCGTCACCGAAGCGCTGGACATGGTCGGTATGGGCGGCTACGCCCGCCGCTACCCCCGCGAACTGTCCGGCGGGCAGCAGCAGCGCGTCGCCATCGCCCGCGCACTGGCCGTACGGCCCGGAGTGCTGCTGCTCGACGAACCGCTCTCCGCGCTGGACGCGCGGCTGCGGTCCGGCATGCTCGCCGAACTGGACCGCCTCCACCGCGAACTGCCCGACGTCTCCGTCCTGTACGTCACCCACGACCAGGTGGAGGCGCTGACCCTGGCCGACCGCGTCGCCGTCATGGACCGGGCGCGGCTGCAGGAGGTCGGCACCCCGCGGCAGCTCTACCGGGCGCCACGGGGGAGTTTCACCGCGTCCTTCGTCGGCTCGGCCAACCTGCTGCCGGTCACCAGGGCGGGCGGGAACACCGTCAGGTTCGGCGCTGCCGAGTTGCGGGTCGCCACCCTGGGGCGGGCCTTTGGCGGTGAGTCTGCCACCTTGTGCGTCCGTCCGCACCGGGTCGCCCTCGGGGACGGCGGGGCCAACGTGCTGCGCGGTGTGGCGACAGCCGTCCAGTGGCGCGGCGCCACCCACCGCGTGGCCGTCGACGTCGACGGGCACGAGGTCGTCGCCGACGTCCCCGAGTCGGCCTCGCCGCCCGCCGTCGGCGACCGGGCCGCCGTGTCCTTCGCGGCGGAGGACGGAGTGCTGCTCGATGACTGAGACCGACGCCGTGCGCCGGCCGGCACGGCCACGCGTTCGGGAGCGGTACGGACGCGAGCGGCGCGCAGCGTACGCGCCCGGCGGACGCACCTGGCTGTGGGCGCTTCCGCCCCTCGCCGTGCTGGGCGTGCTCTTTCTCCACCCGCTCGCACTGATGGTGCGCGAGAGCTTCTCGGGCGGAACGGCGGCCTACCGGCAGGTGTTCGGTTCCGAGGCGTTCGTCGACGCGTTGGTGACGACGGTGACCATCGCCGTGGGAGCCACCCTCGGCTGCGTCGTCATCGGGTTCGCCCTCGCGCTGGTCGTCGCGTTCGTGCCGTTCCCCGGCAGCAGGTCAGTGGCGCGGTTCATCGACGTGTTCCTGTCCTTCCCCTCGTTCCTGATCACGCTCGCGCTGCTCTTCCTGTACGGCACGGTGGGGATGGCGAACGGGCTGTGGACGGGCGTGACGGGGGCCCAGGAGGGGCCGTTCCACTTTCTGACGACCCCGTGGGGCGTGCTGCTGGCGGAGGTCACCTACTTCACCCCGTTCGTGATGCGCCCCCTGCTGGCTGCGTTCGCACAGGTGGAGACGGCGCAGTTGGAGGTCGCGTCCTCCCTGGGGGCGCGCCCCGCGCGGATCGTCCGGCGGGTGATCCTGCCCGAGGCGTACCCGGCGCTGATGTCGGGTGGCGCGCTCGTACTGGTGATGTGCCTGAACGAGTTCGCCATCGTGCTGTTCACGGGGGCGAAGGACGTGGTGACGCTGCCGATGCTGGTCTACAGCAAGGCGATCCTGGAGTCCGACTACGTCTCGGCGTGTGTGGTCGCCACGGTCAACGTCGTCCTCTCCGTGGGCCTCTACGGCCTCTACCGCTTCCTCACCGGAAGGAGCAGCCGTCGTGCTCGTGCACACGCGTAAGGGGCGCTGGGCGGTGTGGGCCGGCTTCGCGGTGGTGTTCGTCCCGCTGTTCGCCCTGCCGCTGCTGGTGATCGCCACGGCGTCGCTGTCCACGAACTGGAGCGGCGCGCTGCCCTCGGGCCCCACGGGCGGGCACTACGCGACGGCCACCAGGGGCGAGTCGCTGGCGGCGCTGAGCGTCTCCTTGCAGACGGCGCTGCTCGCGAGCGTGCTGGCGCTGGCCGTGGGGACGTGGGCCGCGCTGTCGGCGGCGTCCCTGGGGCGGCGTGGCCGCCGCCTGGTGGACGCGCTGTTCATGCTGCCGGTCGCGGTGCCCTCCGTGGTGGTGGGGCTGGCCGTCCTGGTGGCGTACAGCCAACCGCCCGTGCTGCTCAACGGCACCCGGTGGATCGTGATGCTGGCGCACACGGTGCTGGTGACCGCGTTCGCCTACCAGTCGGTGTCCGCCGCGCTGACCCGGCTCGACCCCGCCTACGCGCAGGCGGCGGCCTCGCTGGGAGCGCGCCCTTGGTACGTGCTGTGGCGGGTGAAGCTGCCACTGCTGCTGCCGTCGCTGACGGCGGCGGCCGGCCTGTGCTTCGCGCTGTCGATGGGGGAGCTGAGCGCCACGATGATGCTCTACCCGCCGGACTGGATGCCGCTGCCCGTGCAGATCTTCGCCGCCACCGACCGGGGATCGCTGTTCACCGGGTCCGCGCTGGCGGTGGTGCTGATGGCGGCCACGTCACTGGTGCTGTTCGCCGTCTCCCGTGTCCGTACGAAGGCCTCCTACCGCTGAGGCCCCTTGGGACGGTCCCGTCCCCCTGGCCCCTCGCCGCTCTCCCGTCTTGCGAAAGGTTCACCTCTCCATGTCCCCTCACCTCCGCTTCTCCAGGTACGCCCCGGTGGCGCTCGTGCTTCCGCTGACCGCGCTGACCCTCTCCGGCTGCGGGGGCACGGGTCCGGCCGCCGCGGGGGACGACAAGGTGGTCACCGTCTACAGCGCCGACGGCCTCAAGGGCGAGCGGGGCAACGGCTGGTACGACGAGCAGTTCGCGGCGTTCGAGCGCAAGACCGGTATCAAGGTCAAGTACGTCGAGGGCGGCTCCGGCGAGATGGTGCAGCGCACCGACCGGGAGAAGAACAACACCCAGGCGGACGTCCTGGTCACCCTCCCGCCGTTCATCCAGCAGGCCGACAGCAAGGGCCTGCTGAGCAGGTACGAGCCCGCGGGCGCCGCGCACATCCCCGAGGGGGAGCGCCCGGCCGATGCCCACTGGACGCCGCTGGTCAACAACTACTTCGGGTTCATCCACAACACGAAGGAACTGCCGGAGCCGCCCGCGACGTGGGACGAGCTGCTCTCCCAGAAGTACAAGGGCAAGCTGCAGTACTCGTCACCGGGCGTGGCCGGTGACGGAACGGCGCTGCTCATCAAGGCGATCCACGACTTCGGCGGCCGGAAGCAGGCGATGGAGTACCTGGGTGCGCTCCAGGAGAACAACGTCGGCCCCTCCTCCTCGACCAGCAAGCTCGCCCCGAAAGTGGACAAGGGGGAGCTGCTGGTCGCCAACGGCGACGTGCAGATGAACTACGCACAGGCCGAGACCATGCCGCACCTCGGCATCTTCTTCCCCGCCGCGAAGAAGGGCGCGAAGCCCACCACGTTCGCGTTGCCGTACACGGCGGGTCTCGTCAAGGGCGGCCCGCACACTCAGAACGGCAAGAAGCTGCTGGACTTCCTCCTCGGTGAGCGGCCCCAGCGGGAGGTCTCCTCGATCGGCGGCGGCTTCACCGTGCGCGACGACATCGAGGCGCGGGACGACCAGGCCAAGGAGCTGGCGGCGCTGATGAAGGGGGTCGAGATCTTCCGCCCGGACTGGGAGGAGGTGGCGGGCCACCTCGACTCCTACCTCTCCGACTGGAAGCGGGCCACCGGCAGCTGACGACGAGCCGCGTCGCCGCAGGGGTCTGGACCACCGGGGCAGATGACGAGAAGGTAACAGGTCCGGACCCACCCCTCTCCCTTTCCCGAGGAGTTCTCCCGTGAGCAGAGGCATGAGCAGAGGTATCTCCCGTCGCTCCCTCCTGGCCGGAGCGTCCGCGTCACTTGCCGCCGGCACCCTGGCCTCCCCCGCGTACGCCGCTGCCGACCCTCGTGGCGGGAGGGCCGGCCATGCCGCGGACCGCACGCCGAAGGTGCTGGTCATCGGCCTGGACGGCGCCATGCTGCACCGCATCGAGGAGGCCGAGGCGCCCCACCTGCGGGGGCTGGCCGCCGCGGGGCTGGCGGCGCCCTCGGCGCTGTACACCTCGCCGATGGCCCGCACCGAGTCGGGGCCCGGCTGGGCCACCATCCTCACCGGGGTGTGGCCGGACAAGCACAAGGTGCGGGACAACAGCTTCCAGGGCGCCGACCTGGCCGCCCACCCCGACTTCCTCACCCGCGTCGAGCGGGCGAAGCCCTCCCTGCGCACGTACGCGGTGGCCTCGTGGGCACCCATCACCGACACCCTCGTCTCGGCCGAGGTGGACGGCAAGGACGCCTCCCCGGCGGACGAGTACGACGAGGGCACCACCCGGCGGGCCGTCACCCAGCTCCGGGACGCCCAGCCGGACGCCCTCTTCCTCCAACTGGACAACATCGACCACGCGGGCCACAGCAGCGGCGGGGCCAGTCAGGAATATCTGGACGCGATCGCCGGCGCCGACGCCCAGGTGGGCCGCGTCCTGGCCGCCGTCGAGGCCCGGCCCACGTACGCGGACGAGGACTGGCTGATCATGGTCACCGCCGACCACGGGCACACCGACGCGGGCGGCCACGGCGGCTCGGACCCGAACGAACGCGCCACCTTCGTCCTGGCCACAGGCGCGGGCATCGAAGCCGGCACCACCCGCGAGGACGTACGCCTCGTCGACGTCGCCGCCACCGCGCTCGCCCACCTGGGCATCCCCGCACGCGCCGAGGGGGACCTGGACGGCAGGCCGCTGGGGGAGCGCCCGCAGGACGCCTTCGACACCCTGCGCGAGCGGCTGCGGGGCGCGGTGGACGAGGACGGCATCGAGCCCGGGGTGCTCGGCTTCACCCACACCCCGCCGCCCGGCTGGCGGGTCGACAACAGCCGCATGGGCACGGGCGGGATGACCGAGTGGCGCGGCTGGTCGTTCACCACCGACGCTTTTTGGACCCGCACCCAGCGCGACCAGCGCCGCGAGCTGAACGTCCGGGCCCGCGGTGTCTTCGCGGTGGCCGACCCGGACGAGTGGGCCGACGGGGGCGGAGCGCGGGGACCCTTCGACTCCACCCTGCTCAGCCCCGCGTGGCCGGTCACCGGCGGGCAGCGGGCGACCCTGCGCTTCGTCTCCCACTACGCCCACGACCCCGGCCAAACAGCCCAGGTCCTCGTCTCCTACGACTCCGACGGCGGGACCGCGCCCCAGGTCGTCAAGGAGTACGACGCGGACGCGCTCGCCCGCGAGGAGGCCATCGAACTGGCCGTGCCCGCCGGCGCCTCCCGCGCCCGCGTCAGCTTCCGCTGTGCCGGTGAGAACACCTGGTTCTGGGCCGTGGACGCCGTCCGCCTCGGCTGACCGGCACCGGCCGCTGCGGTTACGCTGAGCGCGGCGGCCGGTTCCCGTACACCGTCGTACGTCCTCCCCGCCGCCCTGACCACCACGACCCCGGCAGGAGCCCACCCGTGGCAGAGCGCAAGCCCATCGAGTCCTGGCTCACCGACATGGACGGTGTGCTGATGCACGAGGGGATCCCGGTCCCCGGCGCCGACTCCTTCATCAAGCGGCTCAAGGAGTCGGGGCGGCCGTTCCTGGTGCTCACGAACAACTCGATGTACACCCCGAGGGACCTGCACGCGCGGCTGGCCCGCATCGGCCTCGACGTGCCGACGGAGAACATCTGGACCTCGGCACTGGCCACCGCGCAGTTCCTCGACGACCAGCGGCCCGGCGGCACCGCCTACGTGATAGGAGAGGCCGGGCTGACGACGGCCCTGCACGACATCGGCTACGTCCTCTCCGACGCCGACCCCGACTACGTGGTCCTGGGGGAGACCCGTACCTACAGCTTCGAGGCCCTGACCCGCGCCATCCGGCTGATCAACGACGGGGCGCGGTTCATCGCCACCAACCCCGACGAGACCGGCCCCTCGGCGGAGGGCGCACTGCCCGCCACCGGCTCCGTGGCCGCCCTCATCACCAAGGCGACAGGCGCGCACCCCTACTTCGTCGGCAAGCCCAACCCGCTGATGATGCGGGCCGGGCTCAACGCGATCGGCGCCCACTCCGAGACGAGCGCCATGATCGGCGACCGCATGGACACCGACGTGCGCGCCGGCATGGAGGCAGGCCTGGAGACCTTCCTCGTGCTGACGGGGCTCACCCGGCCCGACGAGATCGAGCGGTACCCGTTCCGCGCCTCCAGCGTGGTCAACTCGATCGCCGACCTGGTCGAGCGGGTCTGAGAACCGGCGGGGCACGCGGGCGAGCGGTGCCCCGCCGCTGCTCGCCCGCCGCGTCGGTTTCCCACCCGCCGTGCCGCTTCCTCGCCCGCCGCGCCGCTTCCTCACCCGCCGCCAGGCGCCGCCGGGGCAGCGGGGCCGCGAGCAGACGGCGGCCGTCACGCAACAGCCGGGTGAGAACCGCTGGTTGCACGCGTTATCCACAGGCCGACCGCGGGCGGTGGGCCCTGTGGCACCATGAGGCTCCAGGCCGGGGGACCAAGGGGGAGCGGATGTACGGCAGTCACGGCCGCAGGCCGCCGCGTGCGACGCGCGGCCGGCGCGGCGCCACCATCCGGCGCCGCGCGCGGGCACTGGCCGCGGTGCTCGCGGGCGCCGCCCTGCTGCTGGCCGGCTGCTCCTCGTCCGGTGACGGGAAAGGCGGCGGGTCCGCCTCCTCGGAGCCCTCGCCCACCGTCGGACAGCGCCCCAAGTCCCAGGCGCCCTACTGGGTGGACCCGGCGGGGAACGCCGCGCGCCAGGCCGCCTCGTACGAGCGGGAGGGGAAGTCGGCCGAGGCCGCCCGGATGAAGAAGATCGCCGCGCAGCCGGTGGCGGAGTGGATCGGCACCGAGGACCCCCGCGGCCAGACCGAACGGGTCACCAAGGCCGCCGCGAAGGTGGACCGCAGCGCGCTGCTCGTCCTCTACAACGTGCCCCACCGCGACTGCGGGCAGTACAGCAAGGGGGGCGCGAAGGACGCCGCGGCCTACCGGAAGTGGCTGGACGCCGTCGTCGCGGGCATCGGTGACAGAGCGGCCACGGTGATCGTCGAGCCGGACGCCCTCGCCCACGTGGTGGCCGAGGGCTGCACCCCCCGGAAGTTCCACGACGAGCGCTACGGCCTGCTCGCCGAGGCCGTCACCGAGCTCAAGCGCCTCCCCGACACGACGGTCTACCTGGACGCGGGCAACCCCGACTGGATACGCGACACGGGCGCCCTGGTCGAGCCGCTGAGGCGGGCGGGCATCGCCGAGGCCGACGGCTTCTCCCTGAACGTGTCCAACTACCAGACCACGGCCTCGAACATCGCCTACGGCAAGGAGCTGTCGCCCAAGGTCGGCAACAAGCCCTTCGTCATCGACACCAGCCGCAACGGCAACGGACCGCTGGAGGGCGCGCACGGGGACGAGGAGGCGTGGTGCAACCCGCCGGGCCGCGCCCTGGGCGAGCCGCCGACCGTCGAGACGGGCCACGAGCGGGTGGACGCCTACCTGTGGATCAAGCGTCCGGGCGAGTCCGACGGCGAGTGCAAGGGCGGCCCCCCGGCCGGCCGGTGGTGGCCGGCCTACGCTCTCCAACTGGCCCGCAACGCCAAGGGCTGACCCCCGCCCGGCCCGCCGCGGCCTACTCCGGATCCTGGGCGGTGACCGTGGCGTGCGCGGCGGTCGGGTCCACCTCCACCTTGATCCAGCGCGCCTTGGAGGGGATGCCGTCGCCGTCCACGGCGAAGACCATCCACCAGCCCGGGGTGACCAGGGAGGGATCGTCGGGAATGGTCGTCGTCACCTTGCCGTCGCCGGACTTGGTCATCTTCAGCGCGACCGACGACTGCTCCACGTTCGTCACGTGGGTGAACGAGCCGGGCCGCACCAGGCGGAGCTTCTCGAGCGAGTCGGCGTCCTCGCTCCGGAAGGAGACGCGGTCGCCGACCTCCACCGTCCTGCGGCTCTCGCCGGCGTCCCTGAGGTCGGGCTGCTTCTTGCCCTTGTTCAGATAGGGAGGCGTGTAGATCTCGATGCGCTGGTCGAACTGGCCCGGTTTCGTGTTGGCCTTGTCGGCGTAGAGCGAGTCGGAGCCGAAGGTCATCACGCGGCCGTCCGGCAGCAGCAGGCCCCCGGAGTGGTAATTGCGGCCGACGAGGGGCGCGGCGGCCTCCTCGTACGCGTTGGCCTTCGGGTCGTAGAGCGCGGCCTTGAGCACGTTGCTGTCGCTCTTGCCGCGGTACTGGCCCGAGCCGTTGGTGGTCAGCACCGTGTCGTCGGGCAGGATGACGCTGCTGGGGTAGCGGACCTTGTCGTAGAGGTCGGGGCCGTCCCGGAAGCGGGGCTCCTCGTCCTTGAGGTCGACGATGCGGGTCTTGGAAGACGACGTGGGCGACTCGCCGACACCGCCCCCGCCCTGCACCATGAACTTCCGCGACTGGGTGGGCGGCAGCGGCACGGACATCGCCGTCTCCAGCACGTCGGGGTCGCTCATGCCGGGGATCTCGGTGAACTCGTTGGTCTCGATGTTCCAGATGCCGGGCTTGCGGCCCTTGTCGGCGGGCCCGTAGCCGGCTGTCGTACCGCTGTAGAAGAGGCGGTTCTCGCCGATCAGATGCAGCCCCGGGTAGGTGGGGAAGAAGCGGGTGTCGGGCAGGTAGTGCCACTTCTTCGTCTTCGGGTCGAAGACCTCGTTCTTGCCGGGGACGACCTGCCCGATGTCGTCGAGTCCGGAGACGGTCAGTACCCGGCCGTCCTGGAGCGTGACCTGGGTGGGGTACCAGCGGGCCTCGTGCATCGGGTCGACGGTCAGGTAGCGCTCCGCCACCGGGTCGAACTCGTAGGCGTCCTTGATGCCCTGGAAGTCCTTCTTGTCGAAGGACATCTTCTGCGCGATGCCGTAGACGTTCTGCTTCCAGGAGCCCGTCAGGCCGCTGACCGTGTACTTGTCCTGCGTGCCCGTCTGGTACTCGCGACCTTCCCTCTCCGCCTCGGCGTAGACGCGCGTGACGCTGGCCTCGGTGCCGACCTCGCCGGTGTCCGGGTCCTTCACCTTCTTCGCGGGCGGCAGGTTGACGGCCTTCTGGGAGATGAAGGTCTTGCCGTTCTCGCGGCCGGTGAAGCGGGTCCCCTTCTTGATCATCTTGGCGCGGTCGGGGTTCTCGTTGTAGAGCAGCATCAGCCCGCCGGCCTTCTTCACATCGCCCTTGAGCGTCTCGTACCGCTGGGTGCCGCCCGCGACCAGCAGCTTGCCGTCCGGAAGCTGGTTGTGCCCGGAGCAGAACAGGTCGTTGGGGGTGGGGATGTTCTTGAAGGTGTTCTTGGCCGGGTCCCACAGCACCGTGCGGAAGCTCTTGGCGGCGAAGTTCTTCGCGTCGTTGCCCGAGCCCGCCACCAGCAGCACCTTGCCGGTGTTCAGCAGCGCGGCGTGGATGGTGTTGATGCGGTACTTCTCGGGAACGTCGACGATCTGCCAGTGGCCCTTGGCGGCCTTGTACTCGGGCCGGTTGATCTCGTAGTCGTGGTACTTCGCCGACGCGAAACCGTAGAGCGCGGGGCCGTTGAATCCGGCGATGGCGACGACGACCGCGGTACCGATCGCGATGCGCTTGACGCGGCGGTGCTGGGAACGGCGTCTGGCCTGGTGGCGGGTGGAGCGGGAGGTCATGGTTCGGGTCCCCTAAGGGCGATCGGCGCGTGCTGTTCGGGCGGGGGCGGCGGGCCCGCTCACG
>NZ_JASKYT010000109.1:0-20501 GCF_041028275.1 Streptomyces sp. PU-14G | reverse complement strand
GTGCGGGCCGCCCGCGGGGGCTGGGCCGCGGCGGACGGCAGCGTGGCCGCCGGAGTGGTCGGGGTCGTCATGTGATCAGTCCTCCGCCGACAGCAGGCCGCTCCTGCGGCGCATGAGCAGCATGGTCACGGCCATCGCGATGGCGAACAGCACCAGGGACAGCACGCAGGCGGCACCGGTGTTGAAGTTCTGGAAGCCCAGCTGGTACACGAGCTGCGGCACGGTGATCGTCGAGTGGTCGGGGTAGCCGGGCTGAATGACCGTGCCGGGGCCGATGGTGACGCCGGAGGCCAGCTTCCCGGCCACGAGCGCCTGCGTGTAGTACTGCATCGTCTGCACGACGCCGGTCACGACCGCGAACATCACGATCGGCGTGATGTTCGGCCAGGTGACGAAGCGGAACTTCGTCAGCGGCCCGGCGCCGTCCAGCTCGGCCGCCTCGTACTGTTCCTTGGGCACGTCCAGCAGCGCGGCCATGAAGATGACCATGAGGTCGCCGATGCCCCACAGCGAGAGCATCACCAGCGACGGTTTGGCCCAGGCAGGGTCGTTGAACCAGTTCGGCCCGTCGATGCCGACCGCCGCCAGTATCTCGTTGACGGGTCCCGTCGACGGGTTGAGCAGGAAGACGAAGGCCACGGTCGCGGCCACGGGCGGAGCCAGGTAGGGCACGTAGAAGGCGGTACGGAAGAAGCCCACACCGCTCTTGAGCTTGGTCACCAGCAGCCCGACGCCGATGCCGAAGACCACCCGCAGCGCGACCATCACCACGACCAGCCACAGCGTGTTCCACAGCGCGGGGCCGAACAGCGGCATCTGTGTGAAGACGTACGACCAGTTGCGCAGTCCCACGAACTCGGGCTGCTTGATCTGGTTGTAGTGCATGAAGGAGAAGTAGACGGTGGCGGCCAGCGGGTAGCCGAAGAAGACCGAGAACCCCACGAGCCAGGGCGACAGGAAGCCGATCGTGCGCAGCCTGTCGCGTCTCCTCTTGCGGCGCAGCCGCGCGTCGGAGTCAGGGGCGGCAGTGCCGGGCGTGTCCGGCCTGGTACCGGGGGAGAGGGAGAGTGCCATGGCCGCGCTCCTAGTTCTTGGCCTGGAGGGTGTCGGCGTCGATCTGCCGGTCGAGCTCGCGCAGCCCCGCGTCCAAGTCGTCGACCTTTCCCGCCTCCACCGAGTAGGAGAAGTCCTGGAAGGCCGTCACGTACATGCCGCCGGTCGTCGAGGGCGGCAGCGCCTGGCTGTGCGGGTTCTTCGCGATCCGCAGGAACGTGCGGAAGGCCGGGTCGGCGTCCAGCTTCGGGGAGGCGAGTGCCGCCTTGGTGGAGGGCACGTTGTGGATCGCGTTGGCGAAGGACACCACCTGTTCGGTGTCGGTGGTCAGGAACCTCAGCAGTTCCCACGCCGCGTTCTGGTGCGTGCTGGAGTGGGCGATCCCGGCGACCGTGCCGGTCAGGTAGCCGCGTCCGTAGGTGTCGGCCTGGTCGTCGGGCACCGGCAGCGGCGCCACGCCCCAGTCGAAGTCGGGCTTGTCCTCCTTGAGCATCAGGCCGCGCCACTCGCCGTCCAGGTGCATGGCCAGCTTGCCGGTCATGAAGCCGCTCTGCCGGGACATCTCGTCGCCGAAGCTCTGCCGCAGCCGCTCCAGTGCCGCGTAACCGCCCTGCGCGTCCGAGAGCTTCTTCATGGTGCGGTAGAACTGCCGGGTGCGCGGCTCCTTCGCAAGGCGGGCCTTGCCGTCCTCGTCGAAGTAGCGCGGGCCCCACTGGGCGAACATCCGGTCGGGACTGTTCTGGTACAGGCGGAAGTTGGGCATGAAGCCGACCCGCTCGACCCGGTCGCCGTCGCGCTCGGTGAGCTTGGCCGCGTCCTCGGCGAACTCCGACATGGTCCGCGGTGGGCGGTCGATGCCGGCTTTCGCGAAGGCGTCCTTGTTGTAGTAGAGCCCGAAGGCGTCGGCCAGCAGCGGCAGCGCGCACTGGGTGCCCTCGTACTGCGTGTAGTCCAGCAGCGTGGAGGGGAAGACCTTCTTCTTGTCGACGCCGCTCTTCTTCAGGAACGGGTCGAGGTCGGCCCACATACCCGAGTCGCAGTACTGGCCGACGTTGTTCGTGGTGAAGGAGGACACCACGTCCGGTGCCTTGTCGCCGCCGGCCCGCAGCGCCTGGTTGACGGTGGCGTCACTGACGTTGCCGGTGGTCTCGACGTGGATGTTGGGGTGCAGCTTCTCGAAGCGCTGGATGCTCTTGTCGATCGCCTTCACTTCGCCGGGTTCGGACCAGCCGTGCCAGAACCTCAGCGTGACGGGCGCGTTCGGGTCGTCGTCGGCGCTGCCGACGCTGGGGTTGGCGCAGCCGGACAGCAGCAGCCCGGTGGCGAGCAGCACGGCCGGCCAGGCGCGCAGACGCGGAGGCGGCATGGAAACTCCTTCAGGGCAGGATGGGGTGGGGCCTGAGTGGGGAAGCGCGCCGGTAGGGGGCCGGGCGCGGTGAGTGGCCGCCTGAGCGGGCGTGCGAACAGAGGCTCGGCGACCGCCGTCAGGCGGTGTCGAAGACCTGCTCGCGGGCCTGCGCCAGGGCGGAGAGCAGGGCGCCGGTGAGGATCGGGTCGCCGTCCAGCTCGCTCAGCCGCAGCAGCGGGCGCGGCAGTGCGAGCCCGGTCAGCTCCTCTTCGACCAGCGCACGCAGCTCCTCACCGCCCGTCTGCGGCACCGTTCCGGACAGGACGACGAGTTCGGGGTCGACGACGGCGACCACGGCGGCGATACCGGCCGCCAGCCGACGTGCGGTCTCCTCGCGCACGTCCGGTGCGGCCAGCGCGTCCGCGAGGGGCCTGCCTTCCGCGAGTCCGCGCACCGCCGAGACGGAGACGAGGCTCTGGAAGCCGCCACCGGCCTGCGCCGTCGCGTACTCGCCAGGGCCGCCCCGGGCCAGCGGCGCCCCGGGCAGCGGCATGTAGCCGATCTCGCCGGCGCCTCCCGTCGCACCGCGCAGCAGCGTGCCGTCCACGACGACGGCCGCGCCCGTGCCGTTGTCCACCCAGACCAGGGCGAAGTTGTCGTGGTCCTGGGCTGCGCCCTCGTGCTGCTCCGCCATGGCCGCGAGGTTGACGTCGTTCTCGATCGTGACAGGGGCGCCGAGTACCTCGGCCAGTTCGGCGCGCAGGGTGCGGGAGTGCCAGCCGGGCAGGTGCGGGGCGTAGCGGAGTTCACCCGAGCGCGGGTCGATGGCGCCCGGTGTGCCGATGACCGTGGTGTGCGGCTCCGTGGGGCCAGGGCCCGCGTCCGCCAGTGCGCCGTCGACGGCCTCCTTGACCAACTGGGCCGTGCGGTGGCGCACGCCGTGGGCCACCGAGTCCGCCTCCACGCGGGCGCGGCCGACGACCGTGCCGGTGATGTCGGCGACCACCGCGGAGATGCCCCAGGGGTCGGCCGACAGCGCGGCGACGTGCGCGGCGGCGGGATCGATCTCGTACAGCAGTGCGTTGGGGCCGGGCTTGCCGCGCTCCTTGCTCCGGGTCCGGACGAGTCCCGTCTGCGTGAGCCTGTTGAGGAGTTGGGAGGCGGTCGGCTTCGAGAGGCCAGTCAGTTCGCTGATCCTGGTGCGGGTCAGTGCCCCGTGGGCGACGAGCAGGTCGAGTGCGGCCCGGTCGTTCATCGCCCGCAGCACGCGCGGTGTTCCCGGGGTCCCGGGCGCGCCAGGGGTGCCGGGTATGCCGCTGGAGTCGGCGTGTGTGGTGGCCAAGGTGGAGCCCCGTCCGTCCGGGCCGCCCGGGCGACGGTGCGCGGGCGGCGGGATTCGTTAGGAAAGTTTCCTATCGATGGCGGGAAACCTAGGACTCCACCGGCGGCTGCGTCAATGGGTGCGGGGGGAAGCAACCGAGCCGTGATGTGTGTGGCGGCCGGTCGGTCAGCTGTTCGCCCCTGATCCGGGCATCCCGCGAGTGCGGTCGGGCGCGAGGTACTGCGCCGCGCCGTTCCCCAACGACCAGTCGGCGGAGGCGTTCTCGGTCAGGGTCACGAAGACGTTGCGCGGCTCGGTGCCGGCGTAGGTGTGCGCCAACTCGGCGATGCGCCGGTACAGCGCCTGCTTCGCTTCCGGGGCACGCCCGGCGCGCAGGGTGACGGCGATGTAGACGATGCCCTCGTCCCGCTGGATCCCTCCGTAGGTGTCGTGGCGCAGGGTGCTGGTGACGCCGTCGTGGCCGACGAGCACCTGGAACCTGTCGTCGGGTGGGATGCCGAGCGTCTCGACCAGGGCCTCGTGGACGGCGCGGCCGAGAGCGTCGAGCCGGTCGGTGTCGGCTCGCAGGGCGTCGATCCGGACGAAGGGCACAGCGTGTCCTCTCTGCTGTCTGTACATACCAGTAGGTACAGTAACAGTGCGTCTCGTCCACCGCTCCGGCGGCCAGGAAGGCGCACCCACGCGAGGTGCGTCCCCCGTCGCCCGGGAGGCGCGTCCGCGAAAACGCGCCCAAAGGGCGGTAGACCATGCTCTATGGCGCGGGAGTGGCGAAGACAGCTGAGGCGGTTGCGCGGGTGGCGACGGGTCCCGGAGCCCGGGCAGCACGGAGCACGGTTCCCGGGACGCAGCGTCGCGGGGCAGGTGTTCGCCCTGCAGTTGGCGATCGTCCTGCTGCTGGTGGCGGCCGGAGCATCCCTCCTCGCCTGGCAGACCCGCGCCGCCGACGTGCGCAGCGCCCGCGAAAGGTCACTGGCGTGCGCCGGCGCCCTGGCGACCGCGCCCTCCACGGCCGCGGCCCTCCGTTCCTCCCGGCCGACGGCCGCACTGCAACCGGTGAGCCTGCGGGCCCGCGACGCGTGCGGCATCGACTTCGTGGCCGTGCTCGACGACGAGGGCGTGCGCCTCTCCGACCCCCTCACCGAGCTGATCGGCAGACGCGCCGCGGGGGACTTCAGCCGGGCGCTGGCCGGCGAGACCTACCTGGAACACTTCCGCGGCGAGCCCACGGACTCCGTGCGGGCGGTCGCCCCCGTGCGGGATACCGACCGCCAGGTGGTCGGCATCGTCACCGCGGGCGTCGACCTGACCACCGTCTCGGCCGGACTCGACCGGGAACTGCCCTGGGTGGGCGCCGGCGCCGTCGGCGCGCTCCTGCTGGCCGCCGCAGGCGCGGGCCTGGTCAGCAGACGGCTCAAACGGCAGACCCACGGCCTCGGCCCCACCGAGGTGACCCGGATGTACGAGCACCACGACGCGGTCCTGCACGCCGTCCGCGAGGGCGTCCTCGTGCTCGACGCCGACCGGCGGCTGCTGCTGGCCAACGACGAGGCCCACCGGCTCCTGGGGCTGCCCGCCGGCGTCCAGGGGCAGCGCATCGGCGCGCTGCGCCTACCGTCCGGCGTCGGACAGCTGCTGGTCTCGGGCCGCAAGGCCAGCGACGAGGTGCACCCCGTCGGCGAACGGCTGCTGGCCGTCAACCAGCGCCCCACCGGCGGCGGCCACTCGGCAGGCACCGTGACCACCCTGAGGGACACCACCGAGTTGCGGGAGGTGGCGGGGCAGGCCGAAGTCGCCGCCCAGCGCCTCGAACTGCTCTACACGGCGGGCCTGCACGTCGGCACGACCCTCGATGTGAAGCGCACCGCGGAGGAACTCGCCGAGGTCGCCGTGGACCGGTTCGCCGACGTCGTGAGCGTCGACCTGCTCGACCCGGTGATCGAGGGAGAGGAGGAGCCGTTGCCCGACCCCACCACCGTCACGGTGCGGCGCGTCGCCCTGCGCTCGGCCGTCGGCGACCACCCGTTGCAGCCCCTGGGCAGCAGCCCGCGCATCCCCCCGGTGGCCGTCCGCACGACGGGAGGGACGGCGGAGGTCGCCCCGGTCTTCGAGCCCGACCTGGCCGCCGCCACCGAGTGGCGCCGGATCGACCCCGAAGGAGCCGCACACATCCTCTCCGCGGGATTCCACTCGCGGATCACCGTTCCGCTGCGGGCCAGGGGCACCGTTCTCGGACTGGCCAGCTTCTGGCGCCGCGACCAGCAGCCCTACCAGCCCGAGGACCTCGCCTCGGCGCAGGAACTGGTCGCCCGCACGGCGGTCTGCGTCGACAACGCACGGCGTTACGCCCGCGAACACGGCATGGCCGTCACCCTGCAGCGCAGCCTGCTGCCCGGCGGGCTGCCCGAACAGAACGCGGTCGACGCCGCCTACCGCTACGTGCCGGCGCAGGCGGGGGTCGGCGGCGACTGGTTCGACGTCCTCCCACTGCCAGGCGCCCGCGTGGCACTCGTCGTCGGCGACGTCGTCGGACACGGGCTGCACGCGGCCGCCACCATGGGTCGGCTGCGGACGGCCGTGCACAACTTCTCCTCCCTCGACCTGCCGCCCGACGAACTCCTCGCCCACCTGGACGAGCTGGTGGTCCGCATCGACCGCGACCCCACGCGCCACCCGGAGACCGAGACGGTCACGGGCGCCACCGTGCTCTACGCCCTGTACGAGCCGGCCACCGGGCAGTGCCACATCGCCAGAGCCGGCCACCCGCCGCCCGCGCTGGCCCACCCCGACGGCACGACCGCACTCGTGGACGTGCCCGCCAACCTCCCACTGGGACTGGGCACCTCACCGTTCGAGACGCGCACCCTGACGGTCCCCGCAGACAGTCGGCTGGTCCTCTACACCGACGGCCTGATCCGGTCGCGAGGCCGCGACCTCGACGAACGACTGGAAACACTGCTCGACACGGTCGCCCGCGCCGGCGACGACCCGGACGAGACGTGCGGCGCCCTCCTGGAGGCGTTGCTGCCCGGCAGGTCGCACACCGACAGGGACGACATCGCCCTGCTCGTCGCCGTCACCCGCAGGCTGCCACCCGACCGGGTCGCCCAGTGGGAGGTGTCCAGCGACCCCGAGGAGGTCGCCCCGGTGCGGGCGGCCTGCAGGGACCAGCTGACCGCATGGGGCCTGGAGGAGACCGCCTTCACCGCGGAACTCGTCCTCAGCGAGCTGATCACCAACGCCGTCCGCTACGGAGCGCCTCCCGTCACCGTGCGACTGCTCTGCGACCGGTACCTGACCTGCGAGGTGTCCGACAGCAGCAGCACCGCCCCCCATCTGCGCCGTGCCACCACGGTGGACGAGGGCGGTCGCGGCCTGTTTCTCATCGCCCAGCTCGCCCAGCACTGGGGCACCCGGTATGGGCCGCACGGCAAGACCATCTGGGCCGAGATCCCTCTGACGGACACCGCCGAGCACGAGGTCCCGCCGGCCTGACGAGCCGACCCCGCCCGGGGCGGCGCGCTCACGGCTCGGGAAACGCGAGGCTCAGCGCGAAACGGCTCTCCGTATCGGTCCACATCCGCTCCAGGCGCCAGCCGCTGCCCGCGAGCTCGGCGCGCAGCCCCTCCGGGCGGAACTTGGCCGACACCTCGGTGCGCAGCTCCTCACCCGCACGGAAGTCGAAGCTCGCGTCGAGCGCGGGCACCTTCACGCTCAGAGCCGCACGGGCACGCAACCGCATCTCGATCCACTCGTGCTCCGCGTCCCACACCGCGACATGGTCGAAGTCGGCCGGATCGCAGTCCGCGTCCAGTTCGCGGGCCAGCACCCGCAGGACGTTTTTGTTGAACTCGGCGGTCACACCCCGAGCGTCGTCGTAGGCGGCCACCAGCACGGCGGGGTCCTTGACCAGATCGGTGCCCAGCAGGAGAGCGTCGCCGGGGGCCAGCGAGGTGCGCAGCCAGGTGAGGAAAAGGGCGCGTTCGGCCGGCAGGAGATTGCCGACGGTGCCGCCCAGGAAGGCCACCAGGCGGGGGAGCGGCGAGTCCGGCAACCGGAGCCCGGCCAGGAAGTCGGCGACCACGGCGTGCACCCTCAGCCCGGGGCGCTCGTCCAGCAGCGCGCGCCCTGCCGCCTCCAGCGCCGAGGGACTCACATCCACCGGCACGTACAGCAGCCGCTCGGGCAGCGCGTCCAGCAGCAGCCGCGTCTTGGCCGACGAGCCCGACCCCAGCTCCACCAGAGCACCTGGCGCCGACAGGCGGGCGATGTCCCCGGCGTGCCGCGTGAGGATCTCCTGCTCGGCCCGGGTCGGGTAGTACTCGGGCAGACCGGTGATCTCCTCGAACAGTTCGCTGCCCCGTGCGTCGTAGAACCATCGCGGCGGCAGCTCCTTGGGAACGCGCGACAGGCCCCGGGCCACATCGGCCGCCAGCGCCGCCGAGGTCGCCCCGGGCGGCAGGCTGCGAGTGAGGGAGAAACGGGGGGTGTTCACAGATCCTCCAAGCCAAGAAGTTCGACATGCGCGGCATCCCCCGTGACGACGCACCCCTCGGGCACCTGCCGCCAGTCCGGGTCCGTGTCGTGCGGTTCCGAGGCCACCGTCAGGGACTCTCCCGGCCGGGCCAGGAACCACAGGGACTCGCCCACCGCGCTCCCGGCCACGGCGCGCCCGTCGGTGAGCAGGAAGTTCAGCCGCGACCCGGGCGCCGCCCGTGCCAGCGCGGCGGCCACCCGGGCCACGGCCGCGGCGAGCGGGGCACCGGCGCGCAACCTGTGCAGTACCAGCGCCCAGGCCAGTGCGGCGTCGGTGCGGGCCTCCACGTCGAGCAGTTCCCGCCCGCTCAGCGTGCGGGCGGCCACGTCGGCGACCGAGGCGGGCCAGCCGGTGACCGCCCCGTTGTGGCTGAACAGCCAGCCGTCCGCACCGAACGGGGCGACGGCCGCCTCCCCGCCGGCGCAGCCGTCCGTGGCGTCCCGCACCGCTGCCAGTACGCCGTCGGAGCGCACCACGCGGCACAGGTCGCTGAACGAGCCGTCGGCCCACACCGGGCCGGTGCGGCGGTACCGCGCCGGGACCGGGTCGCCCGCGGCGTACCAGCCGACTCCGAAGCCGTCCGCGTTCACCGTTCCGTGACCCTGACGGCGTGGCTCCCACGACTGGCGCACCAGGGAGAACTCGGGCCGCACCAGGAGATCCCCCAGGGCGCGCACGGGCCCCACGTAGGCGAGGTGGCGGCACATCAGCCGCAGCCCCGGCAGGCCGGTGAGCAGGCCGTGCGGAACCCCGAGAAGATCTGGCGGCGCACCGGGTGGTCCCAGTTGCGGAACGTGGCCCTCGCCACCACGGAGCCCACCCCGAAACCCCCGCCCCGCAGCACCTTGTACGCGGGCCCGAAGAACACCTCGGAGTACTCCCGGTAGGGGAAGGCCGTGAAGCCCGGATAGGGGCCGAAGTCGCTCGACGTCCACTCCCACACGTCACCCAGCAACTGCCGAGCCCCCGTCGCTGAGGCGCCCTCGGGGTAGCTGCCCACCGGCGCCGGCCCAAGGTGGCGCTGCCCCAGATTGGCGTGCCGGGGGCCCGGCGGTTCCTCGCCCCACGGGAAGCGGCGGCTGCCCGAGGTGGCCGGGTCGAAGCGGGCCGCCTTCTCCCACTCGGCCTCCGTCGGCAGCCGCCGCCCCGCCCAACGGGCGTACGCGTCCGCCTCGTACCAGCTCACATGGAGCACCGGTTCGTCCGCGGGCACCGGCTCGGACACCCCGAAGCGCCGCCGCCACCATCCGCCCGCGCCGTCCCGGCGCCAGAACAGCGGCGCCCGCCAGCCGTGGCGGCGCACCTGCTCCCAGCCCGCCGGGTGCCACCAGCGCTCCTCGCGGTAGCCGCCGTCCTCGACGAACCGCAGGTAGGCGCCGTTGCTCACCGGCAGCGTGTCGATGTGGAAGGCCCCTACCTCGCGGCGGTGGGCGGGGCGCTCGTTGTCCAGCGCCCACAGCTCGTCGTCGGTGCCCATGGTGAACGGGCCACCCGGGATCGCGACCTCGGACGGCAGCGATGCCACGTCGGACGCCGCGGGCGGGGGAGGGGGAGCGGTCAGTGCCGCAGGACCGCGCCGCAGCTGATGGGTGATCAGCATCGTCTCGGCGTGCTGCTGCTCGTGCTGGGCGATCATCCCGAAGGCGAAACCGCCCTGAAGCAGCCGGTCGGTCCCGCTGAAGCGTGCCCTGTCCAGCACGTCGAGGGCGCGAGAGCGCACCTCGGTCAGGTAGCCGCGCGCCTCGCCCGGCGGCAGCAGCGGCAGGGCCGGGCGTTCGGCGCGGGGGTGCTCGAACGCGTCGTAGAGGGAGTCGATCTCGGGACGGAGCGCGACCAGGCCGCCGGCGGCGCGCAGCAGCCACTGCTCCTCCTGGTTGGCGATGTGCGCCATGTCCCACACCAGCGGCGACATCAGCGGCGAGTGCTGCGTCGTCAGTTCGCCGTCCCCGACGCAGTCGGCCAGGCCGAGGGTGCGCCGGCGTGCCGCGTCCAGCGCGTCGAGTGCCCGGGCACGCAGCGCGGCGCCGTCTTCCGTGATGCCGGCGGTCATCGGGACGTCTCCTTTCCCGCGTCGCCCGCAGGGCGGGACGTCGCGGCAGGTGGGGGAGCGGCGGCAGGGAGCGGCGCGCTGCCGCACGCGTCGAGGGTGTCGTCGGCGGGGCAGCGGCCCCGGGTCACGTAGCGGTCGGTGAACGCGTCGACGGCCGCGACGACGCTCCGGTCCACACCCATCCGCGGCAGCGCCTCCAAGGCGGCGGCGAAGCAGGTGGCCGCGGCCCTGTGCAGCCCGGGGTCGCTCAGCCCGTCCCTGGCCGCCCGCTCCCACAGCGCGTTGCGTGGCGCCTGCGCGCCGCCGCCGAGGCGGGCCAGCGGGCGTACGGCCCGAAAGGCGGTCTGCGCGGCGGTGGCGTCGTCGAACAGGGCGGTCGTCACGGCCAGCGGTACGACCCAGCCGTCGTCACCCGACTGGGCGTCGATCATGCGCAGTTCCAGGTGGCCGCAGGGCCGCACCGGCGGGAAGAGCGTGGTCAGGTGATAGTCGAGGTCCGCCAGGCCTGGCGGCCTGAGGGCGGCACCGTCCGGCACGGGGGCCGCGCCGTGCCGCCCGCCGCTGCCCGACCAGTGGCTGATCCACTGGCGGAACGTCATGCCGTCCCCCGGCACCGTCCACGGGCCTTCACGCGACCGCACGCACAGCACCGGCGCGTCCAGCGCGTGCCGGGCCCACAGGGAGCGCGGGTCTCCTCGTCCCACCGCGGCGGGCGACAGGTTGCGGTATCCGTCCAGGGCCGCCCACACGGCCTGGCGGCCCGACCGCCAGCCCGCCCAGTCGCCCTCCAGCAGGGGAGAGTTCGCGAACGCGGCCGTCAGGACGGCCCCCAGCACGTGGGCGAGGAACCAGCGCCGCCCCAGCCCGAAGGGCCCACGGCCCGCGACTCCCGCGTCCACACACACCTGCACGGACGCCGAGGAGCGCATCATCGTCCGGCCTGCCGGGCCCGTGCGGTCGAAGTAGCTCTCCATCGCGCAGTAGCGCGGGGCGTCCAGCAGCCGGGTACCGCGCCGCTCGTCCAGGCCCCGGCCCACCAGCCGCATGCCGTGGCGGCCCAGCCGGGCCCGGGCAGCGGCCAGATCGGCGCCGACCGCCTCGATGCACGCGGGGAGGGACTCCGACGGGCGGGAGCTGAACTCGACCTGACCGCCGGGCTCCAGTGACACCACCGACGACAGCGGCAGGTCCTGCAACTCGGACACCGCCGCTTCCAGCGCAGCCGCGTCGACGTGCTCACGCCCAGGGGCCGCCTGCCGCACACGCCCCGTCCGCGGCGCCGGTGGGAAACCGTCGACGGGGTGGACCAGCCATTCGAGTTCGACGCCGACTCGGCGTGGCGGCCCGGTCTTGAAGCAGATGCCGTGCACCCGCGCCAGTGCCGCCTCCTCCGTGAGCAGTTCCCGCACTTCCCCTGACATGACGGTCATGCCCGCCCCCTCGGTCCACGTGGTGGTGCCGTACCGGACGTGAGCTGCTCACCACACTGAAACCGCTACCGGGCCGGGCCCACAAGACCGCGCGGGCCGGCCGGGGCCCCGTGGCGGTGCATCTCGGCCAACGGGCCGATTGCCGGGGGCATGAGCGCGTGGCCGGTCGCCCCGGCGGGCTGTTCGCCGGGGGACACGGGGGGGCATGTGCTAGTCGGCGGGCCCCTCGGGGGCGGGGCCGCCTTCGCCGTGGAACTCGGGGTCGATGGCGTTGGCCGCGCCGAGCGCCGTCAGCAGCCAGGCGTCGTCGCGGGTGCGCAGACGGGCCGCCTCGCGGTGGGCGAGCGCCGCCTCCAGCTCGTCCAGGGCGTCGGCCAGCCGGTCGCTGTCGGGCCCGTCGGCGGAGGCGTCGAGCACGCGCTGCCGCGCCTCGGCGACGCCCGCTTTCGCGTCTTCGTAGAGAAGGTCGAATTCAGCCTTGTCCGGGTCAGCAGTCATGAGGGATTTCGCGGAGCTCCTCGGGAATCGTCAGCGTGAGATCGACGCAACCGTACCCCTTGCGGCACGGCGTACGCCCTCCTGCGTCCAGACTACGAAACGATCACCTCGGTCGCTGCGGGACACCTGAGTGCGCTGCCGGGGAAGCGTACACAACGCCCACCTCCCAGCCTCCGTTCCCCGGACGTGTCCCGCCGCACCCGGGCCGCCCCGAGAGCGGCCGTGGCGGACTCGCGGGTGCTCACGCGGGCGGTTCGGCGGGAGCCGGGCCGAGGGTGGTGACGCCCCTGGTCACGCGGGGGCCGAGGCCGGTGCGGTAGGCGTCCATCGCCGCCTGCGTCCTGCCCGCGCGGCGCAGCAGGTCACCCAGCAGGCGGCACACGTCGGCCAAATCGCCGGCGGCTCCGGCTCGCTCCAGCAGCGAGAGCGCCGACGCGTAGTGCTCCTCGGCGCACTCCAGCTCCCCGGCCTCCTGAGCGATCAGCCCCAGCAGCCGGTGCGCCGCCCCCGCGTGCACGGCCGCACGCTCCTGGCCCGCCGTGGCCAGCACGCCGCGCAGAAGTTCCCTGGCCTCGTCCGTCCTGCCCCGGCGCCGTACGACGTCGGCCAGCTCCACCTCGACCTGTTCCGCGTAGAGCGTCGCCCGTTTGGCGGCGAGCATCTCGCGTGCGATCCGCATCTCACGCTCGGCCTGTTCCAGACCGCCGCTCTGCGCGTGCACGTACCCGCGCATCCAGTGGCAGTGGGCCAGCTCGGTCCGCAGCCGCAGCCTGCGGTAGAGCTCGGCGGCCTTGGCGAGGGAGGCGTCGGCCTCGGCGATCCGGTTCTCCGCCAGCAGCGTGCGGGCCACCGAGCGGTGCATGGCCGCGACACGTGCGCTGTCGGTGGCCGAGGGCGCCAGGGACAGGGCCTGCTCGGCCGCGTGCGCGGCCCGCGCGTGCGCCCCCATGTCCAGGTACGGGGCGATGGCCGCCGTGTAGAGCAGCAGCAGCGCGTCCGGATCGTGGTGCCCTGAGTTGTTCAGCTCGTCCAGGGCGTTCTCCAGCAGGTAGCAGGAGTAGCGCAGTTCACCGGCCAGCAGGTGGGCGACGGCGCGTCCGCGCACCGCTGGGGCGCGCCGGGCGGGCGCCGCGTCGGCGAGGAGCCGTTCGGCCGCCTCGAAGCGCGCGTGCGCCTGCGCGAGGTCGCCGGACTCCAGGGCGCACTCACCGAGCCCGAGCTGCGCGGCGGCGCTCTCCTCGGTCAGCTCGTACTCCTCGGCCTCGGCCAGCAGCCCGGCGAACTCGCGGGCCGCCTCGGCGGTGTCCCCTGTGGCGAGGGTGTGCTGGGCGCCGGTGAGGCCGAGCCGCAGACCGGTGGCCAGGTGGGCGGGCTGTCCTGTGAGCAGTTCCCGGCTGTCCACGCCCAGCCGGGCGGCCAGATGGTGCAGCGCCTTCTCCGAGGGGCGGACCTTGCCCGCCTCCACGGTGGAGACGTAGGCGGCGGTGTAGGCCGGGGCCGCGACCTGGCGCTGCGTCATACCCCGCTGGGTTCGCAGCCGGTACACGCGCTCGCCCACCGTCTCGGACCGTTCGGTCACGGTATGTCCCCACTCCTCGCCGGCTCCTGGCCTGTCCGCGGGCGCGGTCGGGCGCGGAGTCTTGTCGGGTACTGCCCGACGTCCTATGTTGAGCGGCCAGTTAAGCACGCTTATCAAGCGGCTTATCAGCCTGTGCCGCTCAGCCCCCACCCCCTGGAGCAGCCATGCCCGGACGCGTACGACCTCCCACGCGCACCCGCATACGCCGGTTCGCCGCTCTCGCCGCCGCAACCACCCTGCTGTCCGTCACGGCGGTCACGGCGAGTGCCCACGCCGAGCCGTCCGCCCAGCGCATCCAGGGCACGGCGCGGCCCGTCCACGTCGCCGACAGCCAGACGGTGGAGTCCTTCCGGCCCTCAGGGCCCACGGGGCACAGAGCCGGCGTGCCCACCTCGGCGCCCGGCCACGCCGTCGCCCCGCACACCGCCCTCAGCGCCCAGGAGAGCGAGGCCGACGGACGCGTCTCCGCGCTGCGACGGACCGGGCCCAGCGCGGAACGGCTCGACCTGGTCCTCGTCGGCGACGGCTACACCGCCGACCAGCTCGCCGACTTCCGCGCGGACGCCGAGGCCAAGTGGGCCGAGGTCACCGCCGTGGAGCCGTACGGCAGCAACACCGACAAGATGAACGTGTGGACCGTGGACGCCGTCTCCAACGAGTCCGGTGTCTCCGGTGACCCCTCACAGGACGTGCGGCGGGACACCGCGCTCAGCTCGTACTTCTGGTGCGACGGGCTGGAGCGGCTGCTGTGCGCGGACCTGGACAAGGTCAACGCGTACGCCGCGCAGGCACCCGCGGCCGACATCGTCGTGGTCGTCGCCAACTCCACCAAGTACGGCGGCGCCGGGTACAACCGGCTGACCGGCTACCCCTTCGACGGAGTCTCCACCCTCTCCTCGGACAACTCCGCCTCCGGGCTCATCGCCGTGCACGAGATGGCGCATTCCATCGGCAGGCTGGCCGACGAGTACGGCTACGGCGAGTCCGGCACCTACCAGGGCCCCGAGCCGGAGGACGTCAACATCAGCACCTACAGCGCGCAGGAGATGTCACAGCGGCAGGCCAAGTGGCACTCCTGGCTCGGCAAAGACGATCCGACGGGCGGGCAGACCGGCACGTTCGAGGGGGCCGGCTACTACGAGAAGGGCCTCTACCGCCCCACCGAGACCTCGCTGATGAGGGACTTCTCCGTACGGGAGTTCAACAACCCCAGCCGCCAGGGACTCGTCGACGGGTTCGCGCGCTACACGAACGGCGGCTGAACCGCAGCGCGCTCTCCGCGCCGCAGCGGCGAGCGCGCTCCGAGGCGGAGCGTGGAGCGTGGAGCGCTCCGAGGCGGAGCGTGGAGCGCGGCGAAGACGGGCGGCGGGCGACAAGGCCGACGAGGGGCTTCCTCGTCGGCCTCGCCGCCCGCCGGCCGCCTTCGCCCACCGAGGGACGTGCCGGCCATCCCGCGCCCCGGACGGGAAGCCGTGCCGACACGCCGGGGCACACGTATCCGCTCTCCCCCTGGGGCACGTGGCGGGATGCTGGACCGTCCGCACCCCGCACCGGGCCGGTGGTCGCGCACCGGGCCGTCCTCGATGCCGCCCCGGTGCCGTCACCGACGCAGGAGCAGCCCCATGACCGCCGCCGTCGCGCTCTTCACCCGGGACCTACGGCTCAACGACAACCCACCGCTCCGCGCCGCTCTCAAGGCGGCCGACACCGTCGTTCCCCTCTTCGTGCGCGACACCGGCATCGACGCCGCGGGCTGTGCCGCTCCCAACAGGCTGGCGTTCCTCGCCGACTGCCTCACCGACCTCGACCGCGGACTGCGGCTGCGCGGGGCCCGCCTGATCGTGCGCACCGGCGAGGTCGTCGAACAGGTCTGCCGGGTCGCACACGAGGCCGACGCCGCCGAGGTCCACCTCGCCGCGGACGTCAGCTGCTACGCCGCCCGACGTGAGGAGCGGCTCCGTGCGGCGCTGGAATCCGCCGGGAGGCGGCTGTGCGTGCACGACCGGGTCGTCACGGCCGTCGCCCCCGGTGAGATCACCCCGTCAGGCAAGGACCACATGGCCGTCTTCACCCCCTACTTCGGCCGCTGGGAAGACACCCACAGGCGAGACCCGCTGGGGGCGCCCAGGCGGATTCGCGCGCGCGAAGGCGTCCGGACCGAGAAGGTGCCCTCGCGCACGCGGATCGAAGGCGTCTCGCCCGGGGTGCAGGAGGGCGGGGAGAGCGCGGGCCGCAAACGTCTCACGGACTGGTTCCGCGCGGGTGTGGACGCCTACGAGGAGCGGCACGACGACCTGGCCGCCGACGCCACCTCGCGCCTCTCGCCACACCTGCACTTCGGCACCCTCTCAGCGGCGGAGCTGGTGGCCCGCGCCCGGCGGCGGAGCGGTCCGGGCGCGGAGGCCTTCGTACGGCAGCTGGCCTGGCGGGACTTCCACCACCAGGTCCTCGCGGCACGGCCGCGCAGCGCGCGAGCCGACTACCGCACGCACCACGACCACTGGCGCACCGGCGAGCGGGCACGCACCGAGGTCGAGGCGTGGCGCCGTGGACGCACCGGCTACCCCGTGGTCGACGCCGCCATGCGGCAGCTGCGGCACGAGGGCTGGATGCACAACCGGGGGCGTCTTCTCGTCGGCAGCTTCCTGGCCAAGACCCTGTACGTGGACTGGCGGGTGGGGGCTCGCCACTTCCTCGACCACCTGGTGGACGGCGACATCGCCAACAACCAGATGAACTGGCAGTGGATGGCCGGCACCGGTACCGACACCCGCCCCAACCGGGTGCTCAACCCGGTCACCCAGGGAAAGAGGTACGACCCCGAGGGCGGCTATGTGCGGCGGTGGGTACCCGAACTGGCCGACGTGCCCAAGCGGCACGTCCACGAACCGTGGAAGCTCGGCGAGGAGGAGTTCGCCGCCCTGGGCTACCCCGAGCGCATCGTCGACCTCGGTGACGGTCTCGACCGCTTCCGCCACGCACGCGGCAAATGACCCGCAGGCGCCGCCACCGCCTCACTCCCCGTGCTGCCCGTACAGTTCGCGCTCGCGCAGCAGTTCCGCGGCCTTCGTCAGCGCGGTCGACAGCCGGCGCCGGTAGGTACTGAACGAGAGGGCCGCACGGCTCGCGGCGGCCTGCTGGCTGCGCGGCCCACTGACGTAGGTGAGGTCGAGGATGGTGCCCAACTGCTGCTGCCCGGGGCTGGAGCGCAGCCGGGCCACCGTCTCGGTCAGCACCTCGCGCAGCGCCGTAGCGCCGCTCCCGGGCGGGACCAGGCGGGTGTCGAGCAACGCGCTCTCCGCCAGCCGCCGGGTGTCCCGCAGGCTGCGGTACGCCTGCTTGACGGCGTCCGCGAAATCCGGCCACGGCATCCGGGGTTCGACCGCGGCGACAGGTGCGGGTGCGGCCGGCGGCTCGTCCGTCAGCAGCCTCGTCCGCAGGGTGTGACTCCACCGGCCGAAGGGGACCAGACGCCAGTCGTGCACGAACGGAGTCACCTTCCGCCCGTCGACGTCGAGGACGGAGTCGGCCTGCTGGTGTCCGTACAGGGCCAGTACGGACACCAGGGGCGCCGACTCACCGACTGCGGCGGTCCAGCTGACCGCGAGCCGCGGAGTGGTCGCCCACAGCGTCGTCAGGGCGAAGGCGGCGGCGGGTGACGCGCCGCGCGCGCCGCTGCTCCAGCGGGTCAAAAGGAGCCGTTCGGAACGGCGCAGCGGTGCCCAGGCCGTGACGTGTTCCATGGCCGCCCGGGCGACCGGGTCGTCGGGCACGCCGACTTCTCCGGCCTCCAGGCAGGGGGCGACCAGCCAGTCCACGACCTCGCGCCGGGCGTCTTCGAAGACGGTGAAGGCCGGCGGCTGGTGGGCCCACCACTGCTCGGCCAGGAGCGCCGCCTGGTGGCCGTGCTCCGCCTCGACACCGGTGAGGACGGTCCCCAGGTCCTCCTGGCGTGCGGGGCGCGGCACGAGACGGTGCGCGTCCCGCCAGTCGAAGGCATCGCGCAGGACGCGGTTGTGCCGGCCCACGTACGCCAGGTCGGCACCGTTCGACCAGCGGTCGCCCGTCCGCTGGGACAGCCGGTGCGCGAGGTGCTGGTGCAGCTGTCCCAGCAGCCGCTCGTACTTCTCGGCGCCGCGCCAGCGCAGGTCGGCCAGCAGCGCGTCGCGCACGAGTTCGTGAGGTATGAGGCCCTCCGCGGTGCTCCGCACGAACGAGAGCCCCCGCAGCCATGCGCACAACTGCCGCGCCTCCGCAGCCGACGTCTCCAGCCCGTGCCGCACCAGTTCCTCCGTGGTGATCCTGGCCAGTGCGAGGACGTAGAGCGCGTCGGCCTGTGCCAGGGAGGGCACCTCGCGCAGGAGCATGCGCAGCAGTTCGCGCACCAGGTCGGGGGAGTGGCGCAGCTCCCAGTGCGGGCGCCGTTCCTGCGGCCAGGCGCAGCGGGCCCTCGCGTCGGCGATCAGGGTCAGAGCGAGCGGCAGTCCGTGTGCGGCACGCACGACGACGGGTATGTCCGCCTCCGCCACCTCCCTCTTGCGCAGCATCAGGGCGGCCTCCCGGTCGTCCATGCTCGGCAGATGCAGGCTGCGCAGCGCGTGCCACCACTGTGCGTCGGCACGCCACTCGACGGAGGGCGGAGTGCGACTGGCGATGACGAGCAGCGCGTCCGCGGGCATGCCCGGCAGGAAGACGTGGCGCAGCCACTGTTCGAGCGGGCCCAGCAGTTCTCCCGAGTCCACCAGCAGCAGCCCTGTGCTGTCCGGCGAGCCCTGGGCTTCGAGCGCCGCGAGGAAGGCCTCGGGTGTGGGTTCGGTGGATCGCATGTCGACCGTGCGGCAGGTGCGGTCCTGCTGCTGGGCCTCGTCCCCGAACCGCTGGAGCAGTGCGGTCTTTCCGACGCCCGCCACACCGTGCAGCCACACCACGAAGCAGCCGTGCCGGTCGTGGAGCATGAGGTCGCGCAACAGGCGCAGCTCGGCCACCCGGCCGGTGAAGACCTCTCTCCGCAACGCCGCCAGTTGCTCCCCGCGCGAGTCGACCGGCGTTGACGTGGGAGACATCTGCATCTTCGTTCCTGCGGTCCTTGTCTCGGTGACTGACGCCCCGGTGCCCGGCGAGTCCGGTCCGCTTCCCCTGTGCGAACCGCGGGCAGCACTGCCGGGTCGAGGCGCGCGCTGCGGCTTCACGGTGTGTACGAAAGGGACGCACCGTGCGTAGGACACCGATCGTACGGAACATCGATTGATGTGTGATCGGGCAGGGAGGGGAACGGTCGCAGGTCAACACGGTGCGGGTGAAAACGGGCACCCCCGTGGCGCCGGAACCTCTCTCGCGGGCCACCCCTCCCGTTTTCGGGCACACATTCGGTCATCGCCAGGCGTCAATCGGGCAGTCGAGCCTCGGCAGCGGAAGCCCTCCGTCCGCCGCACCGTGCCGCTGCGCCTCGCCTCCCCGGCCGCACGCGGTGGGCGGCGGGACCGTTCGCGAGCGCGCCTCCCGCTGACCTGCCGGACGGGCGTCGGCAAGCGCCCGCACGGGGCCCGCACGGCGCCCGCACGGTGGCCGCACAGCGCCCGCACGGTGGCCGATCGGCGGCCGGCCGGCGACCGAGGGGGCGTATTCCGCGGAGGGGCTGACCCGCCGGGCCGCACGGCGGCGGCACCGTCAGGCGGTGGGCGAGGGGCGGGCCTCGGGGCCCTCGGGGTCGACGAGGAAGGCGAAGCGGTCGCCCACGGCCCGGCGTCCGGCCTCGAAGGCCGCTTGGAGCAGGGCGCCGTCCGTCGCCAGGCGGCTGACAGCGGGGGCTGCCGCCTCCGGCCTGACGGAGAGGACGGCGGGGCCCTCGCCCGGGTCGGCGCCCGCGTCGTAGGCGGCGAGCGCGCGGTCGTCGTCGGCCAGACGTGCGGTCCGGCCCAGGTAGGCGGCCCTGAGTTGCGGTGTCTGCCGACGGAACGCGATTCCGGCGACGAGCCGGGACCCCAGCGAAGGGGCCGTGCGTACCGCCGCGCCCGGCAAAAGCGGCCGGGAGCGCAGCACCAGCACGTGGGTCGCTCCGTCCCTGAGCGCCTGGCGGTAGGGGATCGACTCGGCCAGCCCCGCGTCGTAGAAGTGCCGCGTCCCCACGGACACGGGCCCGCCCGCCAGGAGGGGGAGGGCGGCGCTGGCCCGCAGGGCGAGTCGCAGGGCGGTCGCATCCGTCAGTTCGCCGTGCAGGTCGACCGGTTCGCCGGTGCGAAGGTCCGTCGCCAGGGGATGCAGCTCGACGGGCGCGTCCAGCACCGAGGGGTAGTCGAGCGGGAACTCGTGGATGTAGACCTCTTCGATCAGCCGCTCCACGTCGACCATGGGGCGTCCGCGCAGCAGGTTCCGCTTGCGGATCAGGGCTCTGGCGAAGCGCGGGTCCGCCCAGCCGCGCAGTCCGTCCGGGCGCGAACTGACCAGCCACGCTGCGGAGATCGCCCCGGCCGAGGCGCCGTAGACGGCGTCGACGCCCGTCAGCAGACCCCGCTCCTGCACCCAGTGCGCCATTCCGGCTGAGACGGTCCCGCGCATACCGCCGCCCTCGATGGCCAGCGCCACCCGGTACCCGTCCGTCCGGGTCCCCGGGCGGCTGTCCGCCGCCGCGCGCTTGGCCAGTACGGCCGCGACGGGGTGGGGGAGGGGG
>NZ_JASKYT010000108.1:0-22785 GCF_041028275.1 Streptomyces sp. PU-14G | reverse complement strand
CACCCGCCCTGCTCCCCTCTTCCCGGCGGCCCTGCCGGGGGGCGCGGGGCGGTGGTCGCCGCCCGCGCGCAGGCAGAGGCGGCCCGGGAACCCGGGGGTAACCGGGGGCGCCCTGGGTTGCCATGTGGACGTAACCAGCGATTCAAACTCTCTTGCGAGGCTCGCGAAATGCCCCGCCTCATCCTCGTGAAGAGCATCGACAATGGCGGTATGACCCAGCAACCGCACCGCCCCAGCAACGTTCCCGGCGCGGGCCCCGACCTGGGCCTTGACCCGGACATCGACTCGGACGTCGACAGTTTCGAGGACGGCAGCGGCCACCCGGCGCACACCGCCGCCGACCTGCCCAGCGACCGGTTCCTGGACCGCGAACGCAGCTGGCTCGCGTTCAACGAGCGGGTGCTCGAACTGGCGGAGGACCCGCGGACACCGCTGCTCGAACGGGCGAACTTCCTGGCGATCTTCGCGAGCAACCTGGACGAGTTCTTCATGGTGCGGGTCGCGGGGCTCAAGCGGCGGATAGCGACCGGTGTGGCGACCCGGAGCGCGTCGGGGCTCCAGCCGCGCGAGGTGCTGGAGGGGATCTGGAACCGGTCCCGCGAGCTGATGGCACGCCACGCCGCGTGCTACCAGCAGGACGTGGCGCCGGCGCTGGCGCAGGAGGGGCTGCACCTGATCCGCTGGGCCGAGCTGACGGAGAAGGAGCAGGCGCGGCTGTTCAGCATGTTCCGGCAGCAGATCTACCCGGTGCTCACGCCGTTGGCGGTGGACCCCGCGCACCCCTTCCCCTACATCTCGGGTCTGTCGTTGAACCTGGCGGTGGTCGTCCGCAACCCCGTCAGCGGGCACCAGCACTTCGCACGGGTGAAGGTGCCGCCGCTGCTGCCGCGGTTCCTGGAGGCCTCGCCGCACCGTTACGTGCCGCTCGAAGACGTCATCGCCGCGCACCTGGAGGAGCTTTTCCCCGGGATGGAGGTGCTGGCGCACCACATGTTCCGAGTGACGCGGAACGAGGACCTGGAGGTGGAGGAGGACGACGCGGAAAACCTCCTCCAGGCGCTGGAGAAGGAGTTGATGCGGCGCCGCTTCGGCCCTCCGGTCCGGCTGGAGGTCGAGGAGTCCATCGACCCGTACGTGCTCGACCTGCTGGTGCGGGAGTTGAAGGTCGGCGAGGCGGAGGTGTATCCGCTGCCGGGCCCGCTGGACCTGACGGGCCTCTCGGGCATCGCCTCGGCGATGGACCGGCCGGAGCTGAAGTATCCGAAGTTCGTGGCGGGAACGCACCGGGACCTGGCGGAGGTGGAGTCGGCGTCGGCCCCCGACATCTTCGCCGCGCTGCGCGAACGGGACGTGCTGCTGCACCACCCCTACGACTCGTTCTCCACGTCTGTGCAGGCCTTCCTGGAGCAGGCCGCGGCCGATCCGGGCGTGCTGGCGATCAAGCAGACGCTGTACCGCACGTCGGGCGACTCCCCGATCGTGGACGCGCTGATCGACGCGGCCGAGTCGGGCAAGCAGGTGCTGGTCCTGGTGGAGCTCAAGGCCCGCTTCGACGAGCAGGCCAACATCAAGTGGGCGCGGAAGCTGGAAGAGGCGGGATGCCACGTCGTCTACGGCCTGGTGGGGCTCAAGACGCACTGCAAGCTGTCGCTGGTGGTGCGGCAGGAGGGCGAGGTGCTGCGCCGGTACGCGCACGTCGGCACCGGCAACTACCACCCGAAGACGGCGCGGCTGTACGAGGACCTGGGGCTGCTGACCGCGGACCAGCAGGTGGGCGCCGACCTGTCGGACCTGTTCAACCGGCTGTCGGGCTACTCGCGGCGGGAGACGTACCGGCGGCTGCTGGTCGCCCCGCACTCGGTGCGGGACGGGCTGGTCTCCCGCGTCCAGAAGGAGATCACCCACCACAGGGCCGGCCGTGAGGCGTACGTGCGGATCAAGGTCAACTCCATCGTGGACGAGGCGGTGTGCGACGCGCTGTACCGGGCTTCCATGGCGGGCGTGCCGGTCGACGTGTGGGTGCGCGGCATCTGCGCGCTGCGCCCCGGCGTGCCGGGGCTCAGCGACAACATCAGAGTGCGCAGCGTGCTGGGCCGGTTCCTGGAGCACTCCCGCGTCTTCAGCTTCGCGGGAGGCGGCGATCCCGAGGTGTGGCTCGGCAGCGCCGACATGATGCACCGCAACCTGGACCGGCGGATCGAGGCGCTGGTGCGGGTGACCGATCCCTCGCACCGGGCGTCGTTGAACCGGCTGCTGGCCCGGGGCATGGCGGACTCGACCGCGTCGTGGCATCTGGGGCCCGACGGTGCGTGGACGCGCCATGCGCAGGCGGCCGAGGGGGACGGGCAGCCGCTGCCGAACGTCCAGGAGCTGCTGATCGAGGGCCGGCGCCGCAAGCGCGGCCCGACGGTGGCGACATGAACCCCCGGACGCGCGGACGCTCCCACGGTGCGGGGAAGGGGCGGCCGTGCGAGGCGGGGCGCTCGCGTGGTGCGGGGGAGCGGCGCTCGTGCGCGGCGGGGCGCTCGCGTGGTGCGGGGAAGGGGACGTGATGGCCGGACGGAGCCGGGACATGGTGGTCGAGCCCGTGACGCGTGACGCGGCGGAGGCCGGGACGGTCCCGGTGGTGGCGGGCAGCGCTGCCGAGGTGCTCGGAGACTATCTGCACGGGCGGGCAGCGGAGTTCCTGCGCGCGCTGCGCGCGCCCGCTCGGGGAGGGGGCGGTTCCGGCGGCGGGGCAGGCCCCGACGACGCAGCCGGCCCGGAGCGGGACGGTGCGGAGCGGGACGGTCCGGAGCGAGACGGTGCGGAGCCGGCCGTGGACGGCCTCCGCGCGGCGGCGCGCCGTCTGGGCGGTGCGCTGTTCACCTACCGGCCGCTGCTCGACGCGGTGTGGGCTGACGGCCTGCGTACGGAACTGAGCTGGCTGGCCGGCACGTTGGGCCGCGAGCACGCGTATGCGGCGCGTCTGGAGCGGCTGCTGGGCGCACTGCACCGGCTGGCCGGCCCCGCGGCGTCGGTGGAGGGCGCCGCAGGGCCGGGCACCGAGGGCAGGGCTGCCGAGCCGGCCGGGCGGGCAGGAAGCCGGGGCGGGGCGGCGGCGCGGGAGAAGAGCGCACTGCCGGTGGGCGCGGCCCGCGCGGGCGCGCTGCTGGAACGGCAGCTGACCCTGGCCAGGACGCGCGCCCACTCGGCGGCGCTCCAGGCGCTGGGCTCCGCCCGCTTCCACGCCGTCGCTGACGCGGTGGCGCTGCTGGCGTCGGAGGCGCCGTTCCGCGCGGACGAGGCGCGGGTCGGCCTGCCTGCCGTGACGGTTCTCGAACCGCTGGCCGAGCAGGCACGCCGGCAGCTCGCCGACGCCGTCGCCGCGCTCCCGTTGTCCCGTGCGGGTGCGCCGTACAACGCGGAGGGGCTCGCGCGGTCGCTGGCCACCGAGGTCCGGCAGGACGCGGCGTGGGAGCAGGTGCGAGTGCTGCTGCGGCTGTGCCGGTACGCCGAGGAGGTGCTGGGCGCCCAGGCCGAGCCGGAGGGGCGGATGCGGTCGGCGGGGGAGGCGCTGGAGCGGCACCGGCAGGCGTCCGCCGCCGCGGCGGCGGCAGCCTCGGCCGCCGCGACGCCGCGTATCGCCCCCGCCACCGCCTACGCGCTCGGTGTGCTCCACGCCGATCAGCGCCACGAGGTGGAGGCCGCCCGCTTCGCCTTCGGCCACCACTGGGCTCCCCGGTCTGCGGGCGGCCCCCGGGCGTGATCAGCCGGTGCGCAGCTCCTCGGCCCGTACGGCACCGCGGGCGCCGCGTAGGAGCAGCAGGGCAGCGGCCGTCACCACGAGGAGTGCGGTCAGCGCTCCGACGCCGTAGAGGGCGAGTTCGCTCCAGGGCACTGGCGTGGTGCGGACGACCTCGGGGACGGTGACGGGCGTGCTGTTGGCATGGGTCAGGCCGTCGGGGCAGCCGTCCGCGGCCGTGCACACGCGGCCTCGGAAGCTGCCGGTGGCGACGCGCGTGCCGACGGCGCCCCGGCCCAGCGCGGTGCCGGTGGCGAGGGCGAGGAGGACGGCGGGCACGGCCGGGGCCAGCGTCCGCCACAGGCCCGCCCGGACGAGTACGCCGCGCGGGACTCCGGAGGCGACCAGGGCCGTGTGGACGCGGTGGCGGGCCGCCACGCTCTCGGCGAGCGCGACGAGCAGCCCGCACGCGGCGATCACCAAGGCGGTGACGACGGCGAGGTCGACGAGGTTCATCGCGTCCAGGTAGAAGGGGTCCCACGTCGCGACGTCGCGCCCGCTCTCGCCGGTGGCCTCGGCGTAACGGCGTGCCCACGCGGCCTCGGCCTGCTCGCTCGTCAGGAAGAAGGCCCGCACCGCCGCGGCACCGGCGCCGCAGGTCACGCAGGCCAGGAAGGCGGCCAGGGTCCGGCTGCCGCGCCAGGGGTCGGCCGTCAGCTGCCGGGAGGCGAGCAGGGCCGGTGCACTGCGGGCGAAGCGGTGGAGTGTCCGGCCTGCCGCGACGGAGAGCCATCCGGTGCCCAGGACCACGCCGAGCAGCGCGCACAGGCCGCCGACCGCGAGGAGCAGCCTGGGCGCGGCCTCGGCCAGTGGTGAGACCTTTCCGGCCGTCAGGGCGTTGCCCGTGACGACGGCCGCGATGCCGAGCCCGAGGAGGAGGACGGGCCACGGCCGAGGGGCCCGGGTACGTGCGTGGCGGGTCACGCCGAGGGGGTCGACGGTGACCCGGCGCGTCAGAAACGCCGAGGTGAGGGCGCTGAGCAGCGGAAGACCCAGCAGGACGGCGGCCTGCGCGGCGGGGTGCGGCAGGACGTCGGTGGGCAGGGGGAGCCTGCCTCGGGCGTCCGGCCTGTCCAGCGCCGCGCGCAGCGCGAAGTAGCCGGCGAACCCGGCGACGGTGCCCAGCAGGGCGGCAGCGCCCGTCTCCGCCGCGACGACGGCGGTGCACTGGCGGGGGGTGGCTCCGGCCAGGCGCAGCGCTGCCAGGCGCCGGTCGCGCGCCGGGGCGCCGATCCTGGCGCACTGGCCGGCGAGCGCCAGCACCGGCAGGGTCAGCAGGACGAGGGCCGAGGCGACACCGGGCCGCAGCCCCGGCTCCCGCAGCAGGGCACTGGTGTACTGCTGCGACCAGGAAGCGGAGCCGTCCACCGTGCCCACGGGGGTGGGGATGGCCGCGACGGTGAGCGCGGCGAGCAGCGCGAGGGTGCCCAGCAGCGCGCTGAGGGCGGTGAGGGTGACCCGCAGCGCGTCGGTGCGGGTCCCGGCGACCGCGAGCCGGGCCAGGGTGGCCGGGCGCATGCCGAGGACGGCGGCGCTCATCGCGGGGCCCCGATCCGCTGCCCGGCGCCGAGCCCTGTGGCGTCCGTCGCGCCGTCGTAGAGGGCGAGTTCGCGGTCGGCGTAGGCGGCGACGCCGGGGGCGTGGGTGACCAGGACGACGCTGGTGCCCTGGTCGCGTGCGGCCCGCACCAGGTGTCCGAGCAGCTTCTCCCCGGCGAGCTGGTCGAGGGCGCCGGTGGGCTCGTCGGCGAACAGCACCCGTGGGCCGGTGACCAGGGCCCGCGCGGCAGCGCACAGTTGCTGCTGACCGCCGGACATCTGGGCGGGGCGTACGTCGGCCACGTCGGCGACGCCGAGGCGGCCCAGCCAGTCCAGCGCGGCGGTGCGGGCTTCCTTGCGGCTGCTGCCGCTCAGCAGGAGCGGCAGTGCCGCGTTCTCGGCCGCGGTGAGTTCGGGGACAAGCTGCCCGAACTGGAACAGGACTCCGAACTCGGTGCGCCGCAGCCGGGACCGCTCGGCCTCCGAGCAGCCGCCCAGTGCGCGGTCCGCGTAGGTGATCTCGCCGGCGTCGGGGCGCAGGATGCCGGCCAGGCAGTGCAGCAGTGTGGACTTGCCGGAGCCGCTCGGTCCCGTCACGGCCAGAAGCTCGCGCTCGGCGAGGTCGAGGTCGATGCCGCGGAGGGCGGGCGTGGGACCGTAGGACTTCACGACTCCCCGCGCCCGCAGGACTGCCGTGCCGCTCGTGCGTGTCATGAGTGGATCTCCTGGTGGAGGTCGGCGACGCGTTCCAGCGTGGTGCGCATCCAGCGCAGATCGGCGTCGAGGTGGGTGAGGGCGAAGTCCGCGGCGACGAGGTCGGGGAGAGGGGTCGCCGGGTCCGCCTTGAGGGCGGTCAGTTCGCGCAGCCGTTCGCTGTGGGCCCGCCGTTGCGCGGTCAGGTAGCCGCGGGCCTGCTCGGGGTCGGCGACCAGGAGGGCGACGACGACCTTGGCGAGCAGGTCGGAGGCGACGTAGGGGGCCGGGGTCTCGACTGTGGCCAGCCAGGTCTCCAGCTCCTGGCGTCCGGTGGCGGTCAGGGCGTACCTGGTGCGGTCCGGGCCGCCTTCGCGGCTGGTCTCGGCCTGTTCGACCAGGCCGTCCCGCTCCAGTCGGCCCAGCGTGGCGTACACCTGTCCGAAGGCCAGCGGTTTCGCCCGGGGGAAGCGGAGATCGTGGGCCTTCTTCAGGTCATACCCGTGCAGCGGCCCGGCGGCGAGCAGGGCGAGCAGCACGTGCGCTGCGGTCGACATGCCCTCACTATTCTCTGAGTGAATAGCCCGCGTCAAGCGGGCGCGGTCCGCGTGCGGAACCGCGCGGAGCGCGGGGTGGGGCGCCCCGGAGGCGGGACGGGCAGCCCTGGCGCCGCCCGGCGGTGCGGAGGCGCCTGGCGGTGCGGTGGCGCCCGTGGTGCGGTGGCGCCTGGCGGTGCGGCACCACTCGGCGGTGCGGTGGCGCCCGTGGCGCGGTGGCGCCTGGCGGTGCGGCACGACTCGGCGGTGCGGCGGCGCCCGGCGGTGCGGTGGCGCCCGTGGTGCGGGGCCGAGTCAGCCGAGCGGTGCGGCACCGTGCGCCGTGGGGTGCSMGGGGGTGGCGTCCGGCCCGGCTCGGCGGAGCGGCGACCCGCGGGGGTGGCGTCCGGTCGGGTCGGGTTCAGCGGTGCCGTGTGGGGGTGGCGTCCGGTCGGGTCGGCTCAGCGGTGCCGTGTGGGGGTGGCGTCCGGTCGGGTCGGCTCAGCGGTGCCGTGCGGCAGAGGGGGACGTGTGCCGGTCAGTTCGGCGAAGCCGTGTGCCGTGGGGCGAGCGCGTGCCAGCGCACGGTGAGCTCGCCCTGGCGCCAGCGGCGCGGGCCGTCGGTCACCGGCCAGTCGGCGCTCAGCGCGTGCGCGGCGCGTATCCAGCGCTGGCGGGCACCGAGTGCGCCGTAGGGGGCGGCGGCCGACCAGGCGCGGTCGAAGTCGCGCAGGAACGCGTGCACGGGCTCGCCGGGCACGTTGCGGTGGATGAGCGCCTTGGGGAGGCGTTCGGCCAGGTCCGAGGGGGTGTCGAGGGTGGCGAGGCGGGCCGCGAAGGTGACCGTGCGCGGCCCTTCGGGGCCGAGCGCGACCCACACGTGGCGGCGGCCGATCTCGTCGCAGGTGCCTTCCACCAGCAGGCCGTCAGGGGCGAGCCGCTCGCACAGCCGTGCCCACGCGGGGGCGACATCGGCCTCCGGGTACTGGCGGAGCACGTTCGCGGCGCGGATCAGGCTCAGACCGCCACCTGAGCCACCGGTGGCGCCGCCCACGGGCAGCTCGAAGCCGCCCCGTACGAACGCCAGCCCCTCGCGCGCGTACGGGCGTGCGGCGGCGACCCGCTCGGGGTCGATCTCCACGCCGAGGACGTGTACGTCCCCGCGCACCGTCCGCAGCCTCTCCAGCAGTTCGACCGCGGTCCAGGGCGCCGCCCCGTAGCCCAGGTCGACGGCGGTGGGGCGGGGGAGGGAGCGGCGCAGCACCGGGCCGTGTGCGGCGGCGATCCACCGGTCCATCCGGCGCAGCCGGTTCGGGTTCGTCGTCCCGCGCGTGACCGTGCCGAGGGGGCGGGACGGTGCGGGGGGACGTGCGGGCATGGCACGAGCATACGAGGGAGCCGCGCCAGGCACCTTCGGTCACGATTCGGCAAAGTGGGAAGACGGGGCAACCTTTGCGCTGTTTCCCGTCGAGGGCCCGCGATACCCGGCTCCGCACCGTGAGGACGTCCGCACCCCAGGAGGCATCGGCACCGTGAGCCATTACGTGTCCCGGCTCGGTCAGCGGCGCGGCAGTCACCCGTCCCGGGCGTACCAGCCCAGGGGCGCGCTGCTCCGTCTTCCCGGGGCGGCCCGCCGCGTCCGCCGGGTGGCCATGCTCAGCGTCCACACCTCCCCGCTGCACCAGCCGGGCACCGGAGACGCGGGCGGCATGAACGTCTACATCGTGGAGCTGGCCAGGCAGCTCGCGGCGCAGGGCACCGAGGTGGAGATCTTCACGCGGGCCACGACAGGGGCGCTCGAACCCACCGTCGAGCTGGTACCCGGCGTGCTCGTCCGGCACATCGACGCGGGCCCCTACGAGGGGCTGTCCAAGGAGGAGCTGCCCGCGCAGCTGTGCGCCTTCACCCACGGCGTGATGCAGGTGTGGGCGGGGCACCGGCCCGGCTACTACGACCTGGTGCACTCCCACTACTGGCTCTCCGGGCACGTCGGCTGGCTGGCGGCACAGCGCTGGGGCGTCCCCCTGGTGCACGCCATGCACACCATGGCCAAGGTCAAGAACGCCGCGCTCGCCGAAGGCGACACGCCCGAACCGGCCGCCCGCGTCATCGGGGAGACCCAGATCGTGCGCGCCGCGGACCGTCTCATCGCCAACACGGCGGAAGAGGCGGGCGAGTTGATGCACCACTACGAGGCACCGGCGGAGCGCACCGCCGTCGTCCACCCCGGCGTCAACCTCGACCGCTTCCGCCCCTCGGGCGCCCGGAGGGCGGCGCGGGCCCGCCTCGGGCTGCCCCCCGACGCCTTCATCCCCCTCTTCGCCGGACGCATACAGCCCCTCAAGGCCCCCGACGTGCTGCTGCGCGCCGCCGCCCTGCTGGTGGACGAGGACCCGTCGCTGCGCGGTCGCATGATCGTCCCCGTCGTGGGCGGACCCAGCGGCAGCGGCCTGGCCAAGCCCGAGGGTTTGCAGAAACTGGCGGCCCGCCTCGGCATCGCCGACCTGGTGCACTTCCGCCCGCCGGTCGGCCAGGAACAGCTCGCCGACTGGTACCGGGCCGCGTCGGTGCTGGTGATGCCGTCCTACAGCGAGTCCTTCGGCCTCGTGGCCGCCGAGGCCCAGGCCTGCGGCACGCCCGTGGTCGCCGCCGCCGTGGGAGGGCTGCCCGTCGTCGTGCGGGACGGCACCAGCGGCTTCCTCGTCGAAGGCCACGAGCCCGCCGGCTACGCCCGGGCCCTGCGCCGTTTCCTCGACGACCCCGCGCTGACCGACCGGCTCGGTGACGCGGCTGCCGCCCACGCCCAGAACTTCGGCTGGGGCGCGGCGGCCGAGGCCACCGCCGAGGTGTACGCCGCCGCGTCGCAGGAACGGCGCCGTCGCCTACGATCGCCGCATGGGTGAGGTTGCTGCCGCCGCCAGGGCGACGATCGAGCAGACGCTGACGGACGCCGAGCTGGAGTGGGAGAGCCCGGCGGAGGGCACCTACGTCGTCACCCTCCCTGGCACCCGCAAACTCCAGACCACCTGCTCGCTGGCCGTCGGCGCCCACTCGCTGTCGGTCAACGCCTTCGTCGTCCGCAACCCGGACGAGAACCACGCGGCGGTCCACCGTTGGCTGCTGGAGCGCAACACCAGGCTCTACGGCGTCGCCTACGCCGTCGACCAGCACGGCGACATCTACCTCGCGGGACGTCTGCCGCTGGCCTCCGTCACCCCCGACGAGGTCGACCGCCTCCTCGGCAGCGTCCTGGAGAACGCCGACGGCTCGTTCAACACCCTCCTGGAAATGGGCTTCGCCACCGCCATCAAGAAGGAGTACGCGTGGCGCACCGCGCGGGGCGAGTCGACCCGCAACCTGGAGGCGTTCACGCACCTGACGCAGAAGCCGGAGCGGTAACGCCTGACGGGCGCGCCACGTCTCCGACAGCGCGAGCAGCGGCCTGCCGCCCTCCCGGCTCAGTTTTCTCAGCTTCTTCGAAACAGCCAGAAAACGCCGTGAACTTTTGTGCCGACGGCCGCATCACACCTGTAGACGGGCTGGTGCGGCTCGGGTCCGGGAGAGACGGACGGGACGACGGCCGGCCGGCGAGCAGCGGTGACGAGGCAGGTGAGAGCAGTGGGCGAGGCACAAGGCGAGGGTGCGGAGCGGAGTCGGCGTATCCGTCGGGGCGGCGGCGCCGTGGACGAGGGGCGCGGGCCGTCCGATGGGGGGCGTCGGCCCGGTGCCCTGGCGGTCGACGTGCTGGCCGCCCTCGCCCTCGCCGTCGGGGTCGTGCTGGGGGTCGGCTCGTGGCGCAGGTACCTCGCGCAGAGCGGGACGCCGGCGGGCGGGGAGGCGGGCGACGACCAGGGGCGGCCCCTGGTCGCGCCCCGGAAGGCGAGCGGTCCTGCGGCGGCCGGTACCGCTGCGCACTGCTCGGCCGCCCGTCGTCCCGCCTCCGTACGGCAGCGGGCGGCGGTCCCCGGACGGAGCGCGGTGCCCGTGTGACGTGCCGGGGCGACAAGCCTGACCGCTGACACAGAGCTCCGCCCCCTCGGGAGTACCGCCCCCGTGTATTCAATCCGGGGGGTGCGGTGAATCGGCTGTCCGCCGCCTGCGCACGAGGCGGCGGACAGCCGCATGAGCCGGCCCTCTTGTCCTGTTCAGGCAAGAGGGCCGACTCGGGAGCCGTGGCCCCACGGGGCTGAGCTGGACTCAGCCGCGCTCAGCGGGGGCCCCTGGGCTTGACTGGGCTCAGCTGGGCCAGGTGCCGGTCAGGCGGTGGACGGTGGTCGCGCCGCTGCGGTCCACCGCCGCCTTCACGGCGGCGAAGATGGCCCCCTGCAGGGCGGCGGCGAGAAGGATCTCACGCCAGCCGCGGTCCTGGTCCGTGGCGCCGGGGGCGTCCTCGTCGTGTCCCGTGACCTTCCAGATCCGTTTGAACAGCGCGCCGGACATGGCGCCACTGGCGGCACCGAGCGCCATACCGACCGGCTTGTAGGCGACCTTTGCCGTGTTCATTCAGTGCCTCCTGCTGCGGACGGCGAGGAG
The DNA here is from genome assembly GCF_041028275.1 of Streptomyces sp. PU-14G. Classification (NCBI taxonomy): domain Bacteria; kingdom Bacillati; phylum Actinomycetota; class Actinomycetes; order Kitasatosporales; family Streptomycetaceae; genus Streptomyces; species Streptomyces sp. PU-14G. The sequence continues at coordinate 11,701 of NZ_JASKYT010000108.1, read as the reverse complement.
CACGGCGAGCACGGCCACGCCCGCGACCAGCGGCAGCCCGCGGTTGGCGCGGGTCATCTCGGCCGCGTGGTGGGCCTTGTCCCGCACCGGCTGGGGGGTCCGATGCTGGATCCTGTCCCCCATCGTGTGGGCCTTCTCCGTCGCCTGGCTCTTGAGCTGTGTGGCCTTCTGCCGCGCCTGGGCACGTACGTCGGCGCGTGCGGCCAGCGCCTCGACGGTCTCGCCGAGCTCCCTGCGGGTCTCCTCGACCTGGGCGCGCAGCTCGTCGGGGGTGGGCGTGGCGCCGCGGCTGTGGGGCTTGCCGGTCATCGGTGCGACCTTTCCTTGATCTCGGTCACGTCGGCCTTCATGCTCTCGACGGCCCGTTCGGGCGTGGCCGGGGTGGCTTTGCTGATCTGCTGCTTGCCCACGAGGGCGAGCACGGCCGCCAGGACCAGCAGGGCGCCGGTCACGACGAGGGCGGCCAGCCACAGGGGCCAGACCAGGTTCAGCGCGACGATGCCGGTGGCGGTGCCGGCCAGGAGGGCGACGAAGCCGAACAGGGCGGCTCCGCCGAACATGCCGCCGCCCAGGCCGAAGCGTTTGCCCTTCTGCTGCATCTCCGCCTGCGCGAGGTGCATCTCCTGGCGGGCGAGGTCGGAGATCTGCGCCGAGGCCTGCTTGACCAGTTCACCGACCGATTCCTCAGAGGTCCTCTTCCGGTGGCCGTCCTGGCGGACGTCCTGCGCCACATCCTGAGGGGCCTCGCGCCGCATGTCCTGGCGGGCGTCCTGGCGGGCGTCCTGACGGAGGTCCTGGTCAGCCGGGGGCTTCAGGGTCGTACTCATGGGTCATAACCGCCTTTCGCAGCTCGGCCGGGTGCGAGCGGCGCCCAGCGCGGGCATCACCGTCCCCCGGCGTACCCAGGCAGGGGCCGCCTATGCGACGGGGGCGGCGTCGGCCGGGCCGCCGGGAGACCACCGGGGCCGTGGGTGACGTGCTGCCCCGCGCCTGCGGCCCCGCGGGGGCGTGCCCGCCACACACCGGAGCTGAGGCAAGTGTGGACGTGAACCACATCCGGGCGGCCTCGGGCGGTGCCTAGGCTGGCGGTCATGACACCTTCCGCCGCGTCCGCGTCCGGGCCCGCATCCGCATGCGGGTCCGCGTCCGCGTCCGCGTCCCAGGAGCCCGCCGCACCGTCGCCCTCGCGGGGCCCGTCGTCCCCGCAGGACCCGTCCTGCCCGCCGGACCCCTCCTCCTCCCGTGCCGTCGTACTCGACCTGAGCGGCCGTACCGCCCTGGTCACCGGTGCGGCCAGCGGTATCGGGAGGGCCTGCGCGCTGCGTCTGGCGGCGGCCGGGGCCGGAATTCGGGCCGTGGACGTGGACCCGGAGGGGCTGAAGGCGCTCGCCGAGGAGGTGGCGCGGACGGCGGGTCCCTCGGCGGAGGCCGTGGAGGCCCACCCCCTCGACCTGACGCAGGACGCCGGGCTGGACGCCGCCGAGCGTGCGGCCGACGGCGCCGACGTGCTCGTCAACGCGGCGGGCACGCAACTCGTCCGACCGATCGAAGAGTTCCCGCCCGAGGCGTTCCGCACGATGCTGACCCTCATGCTGGAGGCCCCGTTCCGCACCACGCGCGGCGCACTGCCGGGCATGTACGCGCGGGGCTGGGGGCGGATCGTGCACATCTCGTCCGTCCACGGGCTGCGCGCCTCGGCGTACAAGTCGGCGTACGTGGCGGCCAAACACGGTCTCGAAGGGCTGTCGAAGACGACGGCGCTGGAGGCGGCCGAGCACGGAGTGACCTCCAACTGCGTCAACCCCGCCTACGTCCGCACCCCGTTGGTGGAGCGGCAGATCGCCGACCAGGCGGAGGCGCACGGTATTCCGCCGGAGCGGGTCGTCACCGACGTTCTGCTCGCCGACTCGGCGCTCAAGCGGCTGCTGGAGGTGGAGGAGGTCGCCGAGGCGGTCGCCTACCTGTGCACCCCGGCCGCCTCCTTCGTGACGGGTTCCGCCCTGCCCCTCGACGGCGCCTGGACCGCTCACTGACCCTGTGCCCATGCGCCGCCCGAGCCACCCGGACCACGCCGCCACCAGCGTCGACCATGCCGACGCCAGTGCCGACCACCACGTCGCCACCCGTGCCGACCCAGCCGACGCCGGTGCCGACGAGGCCGCCGCCATCAGCGTCGACCGCGCCGACGCCTGTCTCGGCTACCTCGAACTCCTCACGCGGGGCGCCCCGTCCGAGGCGTATGACGATCCGGCGGTACACGCGGCACCGGCCGAGGACGGCGACTCCGCCGCCGCGCGCGGCAAGCACCTCGCGCTGCGGATCCGCGCGGAGCTGGAGGGCAGGCGGCGGCGCGAGGCCGAACTGACCGCACTGTTCGAGACGGTGCACGACCTTGCCGGGCTGCGCGACGTGGACGACGTGCTCCAGGCGATCGTGCAGCGCGCCCGCCGCCTGCTGGGCACCGAGGTCGCCTACATGACGCTCACCGACCCCGAGCGCGGCGACACCTACATGCGGGTCACCGAGGGATCGGTCTCGGCCCGCTTCCAGCAACTGCGGCTCGGCATGGGCGAGGGGCTGGGCGGTCTCGTGGCGCAGACGGCCCGCCCCTACGCCACCCAGGACTACCCGCGCGACGCCCGCTTCCAGCACACCCGCCCCATCGACAGCGGCGTCGGCGAGGAGGGCCTCGTCGCCATCCTGGGTGTGCCGCTGCTGCTTCGCGGACGGGAGGTGATCGGCGTGCTCTACGCCGCCGACCGCCGCGAACGCGTCTTCGAACCGGAACAGATCGCGCTGCTGCGCTCGTTCGCCGCGCACGCCGCCGTCGCCCTCGACAACACCCGGTTGCTGACCGAGACCACTCAGGCCCTGGCCGGGCTCCGCGCCGTCAACGCGACCATCCGCCGCGCCTCCGACGTCCACGACCGCCTCACCGAACTCGTGCTGCGCGGCGGAGGCGTTCCCGACGTGACCAGGGCGCTGGCCGAAGTGCTCGGCGGGGCGGTCGAGTTCGCCGAGCGCGGAGACGCGGCCGTGTGGGAGGACGCCGTCGGGCGCTCCCGCCGCGACGGGCACGCCGTACGCCAGGACGACACCTGGGTGGCCGCCGTCACCGCGGGCGGCGAACCGCTGGGCGCACTGGTGCTGCACGGCCACCCTGAGCTCGCGCCCGTGGACCAGCGCACCCTGGAGCGCGCGGCGATGGTCACGTCGCTGCTCCAGCTCGCGCGCCGTTCCGCGGGCGAGGCCGAGCAGCGCGTGCGCGGCGAACTCCTCGACGACCTGCTGGACGCCGCACACCGCGACCCCCACCTGCTGCGCGACCGCGCCGCCCGTGTGGGCGCCGACCTGGACGTCCCCCACACGGTGCTCGCCGCCCGCCTCGACCCCCCGCCCGCCGGTTCGGCGGGGACGGGTGCCGGTTCGGCGCGGACGAGCGCCGGTTCGGCGGGGGCGGGTGCCGGTTCCCGCGCACCGGACGCCGCCGTAACCCGCGACCCGTTCGTTCCCACCGAGGTCCTCGGCGAAGACCTCGGTGGAGTCCTCGACGAAGGGGACAGGGAGCGTCTGTGGTCGGCCGCAGGACACCTCGCCGCCACCCGGCACGGCCTGGCCGCCACCCGCGACGGCGGCCCCGTCCTGCTGCTCCCCCTCGACCCGCCGGACCGGCCCGCGCCCGCGGGCGGTACCGAGGCCGCACCCGGCGCAGGGGGTGCGGAGGCCGTCTCCCGTATCGCACGGCAGGTGGCCGCCGAGTTGGGCCGGGCGGTGGGCGGCCCCGTCACGGTCGGCGCCTCGGCGCCCGTACGCGCCCCCACCGACCGCCCAGGGTCCGTCGCCGCCGCCTACCCGGAGGCCCGTCGCTGCCTGGACGCGCTCAGCCTGCTCGGCCGGCGCGGCGTGGGCGCGTCCGCCTCGGACCTCGGCTTCCTCGGGCTGCTGCTGACGGACACCCGGGACGTCGCGGGTTTCGTCCGCCGCACTCTCGGGCCCGTTCTCGACTACGACGAGCGGCGCGGCACCGGCCTGGTGGCGACCATGGACGCGTACTTCGCCTGCGGGATGAGCCCTGTCCGCGCCAAGGACGTGCTGCACGTGCACGTCAACACCGTCGCCCAGCGGATGGAGAGGGTGGCCCGGCTGCTGGGCGACGACTGGCAGGCGCCGCACCGCGCGCTGGAGGTGCAGCTCGCGCTACGGCTCCACCGGCTGGCGGGAGCCGTCGGCGGCTGAGGGCGGGGGTGCCGCCGCGTCCGTCTCGCCGGTCCCGCTGCCCCGCCCGGAGCCGGCCGCGCCCTGGCGCGCGGGACCACCGGGTTCGCCCCCCTCATTCGGGCCGCCGAACTCGCCCCCCTCGTTCGGGCCGCCGGGTTCGCCCACCTCGTTCAGGTCGCGGTGGCGGGTCTCTGCCGCGCACGCCAGGGCGATGACGGTCAGCAGCGCGGCTGCGATCACGTACAGGGACACCATCGCGGAGCCGTCGAACTCGGCCAGCAGCGCGGTCGCGATCATCGGCGCGGGCGCGCCGGCGGCCACCGACGAGAACTGCGCACCGATCGAGGCACCGGAGTACCGCATCCGGGTGGCGAACAGCTCGGAGAAGAACGCGGCCTGCGGCGCGTACATCGCCCCGTGCAGCACCAGCCCGACCGTCACCGCGAGGGCGATCAGGGCGAAGTTCCCGGTGTCGAGCAGCGCGAAGAACGGGAAGATCCACGCGCCGACGCCGAGCGCGCCCAGCAGGTAGACGGGCCGGCGGCCCACCCGGTCCGAGAGGCTGCCCCACAGGGGGATGACGCAGAAGTGGACGGCGGAGGCGAGCAGCACGGCGTTCAGGCCGGTCTGCTGGGACAGGTCGAGGTGGTCGGTGAGGTAGACGAGGATGAAGGCGGTCAGCACGTAGAAGCTGATGTTCTCCGCCATGCGGGCGCCCATCGCGACCAGGACGTCACGCCAGTGGTGCCGCAGTACGGCGAGCAGCGGCAGCTCCTCGTCCGCGGCGTCGGTCTGCTGCTTGCGGGCCTCGGCGCGGGCCCTGGCCTCCTTGAAGACGGGGGACTCGTCCACCGCGAGCCGCACCCACAGCCCGACGACCACCAGCACGCCGGACAGCAGGAACGGCACCCTCCACCCCCAGCTCTCGAACGCGCTGTCGGTCAGCAGCGCGGTGAGCGCCGCCAGCACACCGGTCGCCAGCAGCTGACCGGCCGGCGCGCCCGTCTGCGGCCACGAGGCCCAGAAGCCGCGCCGCCGGGCGTCCCCGTGTTCGGACACCAGCAGCACCGCGCCGCCCCACTCGCCGCCCAGCGCGAAGCCCTGCACCAGGCGCAGCGCCGTCAGCAGCACGGGTGCGAACGAGCCGACCGTGGCGTGCGTGGGCAGCAGCCCGATGGCGAACGTGGCCCCGCCCATCATCAGCAGGCTGATGACCAGCAGTTTCTTGCGGCCGACCCGGTCCCCGTAGTGCCCGAAGACCAGCGCGCCGACCGGGCGGGCCGCGAAGCCGACCGCGTAGGTGAGGAACGACAGCAGCGTGCCGACCAGCGGGTCGGAGTCCGGGAAGAACAGCGTGTTGAAGACCAGCGCGGCGGCCGAGCCGTAGAGGAAGAAGTCGTACCACTCGATCGTGGTGCCGACGAGGCTCGCCGCGACGATCCGCCGCAGCGAGCGGGCGGCGGGCGGCGCGGCGTCGGATGACGCCGAGGGGGACGAAGAAGGGGGAACCATGCCGCCGCACGCTAGGGAAACCTGCCACCTCCCCCCATGTGGCGGCACCCCACACTTCGCCGCCCGGCGGTGAGGCCGGCACCCACCCTCGCTCGCCGCCGCCCGGCCGACGCGTAGGCTTCCGGGTATGGCCGAAGCACCGTACAAGCTGATTCTGCTCCGCCACGGCGAGAGCGAGTGGAACGCCAAGAACCTGTTCACCGGCTGGGTGGACGTCAACCTCACCGAGAAGGGCGAGAAGGAGGCGGTCCGCGGCGGCGAGCTGCTCAGCGACGCCGGCCTGCTCCCCGACGTACTGCACACCTCCGTGCAGAAGCGCGCCATCCGCACCGCGCAGCTCGCACTGGAGTCCGCGGACCGCCTGTGGATCCCCGTCCGCCGCTCCTGGCGGCTCAACGAGCGCCACTACGGTGCGCTCCAGGGCAAGGACAAGGCGCAGATCCGTGAGGAGTTCGGCGAGGAGCAGTTCATGCTCTGGCGCCGCTCCTACGACGTGCCGCCGCCCGTCCTGGAGGACGGCGCCGAGTTCTCGCAGAGCGACGACCCCCGCTACGCGGGCGTCCCCAGCGAGCTGCGGCCCCGCACGGAGTGCCTCAAGGACGTCGTCCAGCGGATGCTGCCGTACTGGTTCGACGGCATCATCCCCGACCTGATGGCCGGCAAGACCGTCCTGGTCGCCGCGCACGGCAACTCGCTGCGCGCCTTGGTCAAGCACCTGGACGGCATCTCCGACGAGGACATCTCCGGCCTCAACATCCCCACCGGCATCCCGCTGTCCTACGACCTGGACGCCGACTTCCACCCCGTCAACCCGGGCGGCACCTACCTCGACCCGGAAGCCGCCAAGGCCGCCATCGAGGCCGTCAAGAACCAGGGCAAGAAGAAGTAAAGGGGCACTGAGCGAGCCCTCTGGGGCACCCCCCCGCCTTGCGGGCACAGTGAGTGCGCTGCGGGGACCGTGAACGCGCTGCGGGGACCCTGAGTGCGCTGCGGAGACGGTGTCGGGCCGGGCGCATACGCTCGGAGAATGACCAGCCACAGCGCCTCCGACCTCGCCCGGCGACTGCTGCCGGGCGAGCTGACAGCCGGCGGGGCGCCCGGCCGGGGGCGCGCGCGGCGGAGCGCGCGCGACCGGGTGGTGGACGTCGCGCTGTTCGGATGGGCGGCGCTGTGCTGGCTGGCGCTGGTCGACCAGGTCGACGCGAAGACGTACCTGCCGGGATGGCTGCTGGCGCTGGACCCGCCGCTGGGCGCGCTCGCGTGCCTGTCGCTGTGGGTGCGGCGGCGTTGGCCACTGGGCGTCGCGCTGGCCGCCGTACCGGCGGCGGCACTCACCGACACCGTCTTCGGCGCACTCGCCGTCATCATCTTCAACCTGGCGCTGCGGTGCGCGCCCCGCACCGCCGCTCTCGTCCTCCTGCTGCACCTGGCGGCGACGCTGCCCTACGTCCTGCTGTACGGGGTGCCGCACGAGGAACGCTGGACGGTGGCCGCCTTCGTGGTGGTCTACTACCTGCTCTTCTTCACGTGGGGCAGCCTCGCCAGGGTGCGGCGGCAACTGGTGCTCAGACTCCGCCAGGACGCGGAGCGCGCGCGGGCCGACCACGCGCGGCGGCTGGCGGACGTGCGGCGCGCCGAGCGCCGGGCCATCGCCCGCGAGATGCACGACGTGCTGGCGCACCGGGTGTCGCTGCTGTCCGTGCACGCGGGCGCCCTCGCCTACCGCGCGCAGCGCACGGCGGCCGGCGAGGGCGCGGCGCTGGACGACACGGAGATCGCCCGGAGCGCGACCGTCATCCGCGACAACGCCCACCAGGCACTGGAGGAGCTGCGCGACGTCCTGCACGTCCTGCGCGAGGACGAGGAGGAACCCGCGGACGGCACACCGGCAGGGGCGCACGGCGCGGACCGGGCAGGGGCGCCCGCCGGCGCCACGGACGGGCCTCCCGTCCCCGCCCCGGGCGGGCTTCTCGACGGGGCGCCGGACAGGCTGTCCGACGGGGCCAGGCCGCAACCCGACCTGGAGCGGCTCGGTGACCTGGTGGACGAGGCGCGTGGCGCCGGCCAGACCGTCGACCTGGTGCTGGAGCTGCCCGCGCGCACGGCGGACGGATACTCGTTGCGCCCCCAGCTCCAGCGCACCGTCTACCGCGCCGTGCAGGAAGGGCTCACCAACGCGCGCAAGCACGCGCCGGGGCAGCCGGTCGACGTCCACGTCCGGGGCGCCGAGGGCGAGGGGCTGACGGTGCGCGTCACCAATCCGCTGCCGACCGGAGGGGGCGGCTCCGGCATCCCCGGTGCCGGTGCGGGACTGACCGGGCTGCGGGAACGGCTGGAGATCGAGGGCGGCGTCCTCGCGTTCGGCCCGGACGGGTCCGTTTTCACGCTGACCGCGCGCCTGCCCTGGTCGCCGCCTCCGCCACCACCGGGATCCGAGCCGGCCGGCGGGCAGGGGGCGGGGCCCTGACCTGTCGAACCGGTCAGGGCCCCGCCCCGTATCCCGTGGGGGTCTCGCGCCGCTCCGGCGTCCGAAGGGCGCTGCCGCGCGGACGGACGCGCCGTTCGGGCGGCGCCGCTGTTCGGTAGGTGCCTCCGTACGGACGGTCGCGCTGTCCGGTCAGCCGCAGGAGCCGCCGCACGAGCAGGCGCCGCCGGACTGGCAGCCGCATCCGCAGCCGGGACCGCAGCCGCACGCCCCCAGCAGGGGGAGCTCCCGCGGTTCCCTTGGGGCGGTCTGCGGCCGTTCGGCCGGGGTGCGGAGCGGCTTCGGGGAGTCAGCCATCGTTCCCTCCTCAGCAGGGGCAGTCATGGACGGGCATGACACCTCCTCATTGCACGCCTCTCCGCCACGGGCGCATCAAGGGCGCGCGGATGCACACCCGCCCGCCGGATCTCCGTTCACCGGCCCTCGCCCGAGGCCGCCGCGCCGCTCGCCGCCCCACCGCCGTTCGCGGCCCCGTCCCCGGCTCCGCTCGTGGCTCCGTTCGCGGCTCCGTTCGTGGCGCTCTTGGCGGAACCGTTCGTCGCCGTGGCGCCGCCCGTGGCCGCGGCCAGAGCCGGGTCGATCTCGTCGGCGTAGTCACCCGTCACGAGATAGACGACGCGGCGCGCGACCGACACCGCGTGGTCGGCGAACCGCTCGTAGTAGCGGCCCAGCAGGGTGACGTCCACGGCCGTCTCGATGCCGTGCTTCCAACGGTCGTCCATCAGGTGCTGGAAGAGGGTGCGGTGCAGCAGGTCCATCGCGTCGTCGTCCTGCTCCAGCTGCATGGCCAGGTCGACGTCCTTGGTGATGAGGACCTCGGCGGCCTTGGCCATCAGCCGCTGGGCGAGCTGGCCCATCTCCAGGAGCGTCGCCTGGAGGTCCTGCGGTACGGCGGACTCCGGGTAACGCAGCCGGGCGACCTTGGCCACGTGCTGGGCCAGGTCCCCCGAGCGTTCCAGGTCGGCGCTCATCCGCAGCGAGGTGACGACGATCCGCAGATCGGTGGCGACCGGCTGTTGCCGGGCCAGCAGCTGTATCGCCCGGGTCTCCAGGTCGCGCTGGAGGTCGTCGACCTTCTCGTCGGCGGCGATGACGCTCTCGGCGAGCTTGAGGTCCGCGTCCAGCATCGCCGTGGTGGCGCGCCCGATCGCGGAGCCGACGAGCCTGGCCATCTCGACCAGGCTGTCCCCGATCGAGTCCAGCTCCTCGTGGTACGCGTCCCGCATGGCTGTCCTTCCCTCGCACTGTTTCGACCGGAGGCCCGGGTACCGGTGCCCCCTGGGGCCTCACGGTGGCCCCTACGCTTTCACGGTGCGCCCGAAATGCGACCGGTTCGGCCCTCCACGGTGAACCAGAGGCGCCGTGCGGGTAAACACTGGGCGACAGCTGTTGCGGCCTTGCCCTCCTGGGCTGGGGGTGTGTCTGGCGTGGCGCATAACCTGGCTGTATGGACGTGAATGCGGCGGTCGCCGCGGCAGCAGCGATCGCCGGTGTGTGCACCGGCGTGATCGCGATGCTGGCGTTCCGCTGGAGCGAGCGGGAGCAGGCCCGCCCGACCCGTACCTCCGCCTCGCTGCACACCGGCCCCGGGCTTCCCCCGGGCGTCGACACGGTCCTGTCGGTGCTGCGCTCCTCGGCCGTCGTGCTGGACGAGAGCGACGCCGTCGTCAAGGCCAGCTCGGCCGCCTACGCGCTGGGCCTGGTGCGCGGCGGCAGGCTCGGTATCGAGCCGATGCTCCAGATGGCGCGGGACACCCGGCGGGACGGCGAGATACGCCAAGTCGAGCTGGACCTGCCCCGGCGCGGTACCGGAAGGGGCGATGCCCTCGCGGTCTCCGCGCGGGTCGCTCCGCTCGGCTCCCGGCTGGTGCTCCTGCTGGTGGAGGACCTGACGGAGGCCCGCAGGATCGAGGCGGTGCGGCGCGACTTCGTCGCGAACGTCAGCCACGAGCTCAAGACCCCGGTCGGTGCGCTCTCCCTCCTCTCGGAGGCGGTGCTGGACGCCTCCGACGACCCGGAGGCGGTGCAGCGCTTCGCCGGGCGCATGCAGAACGAGGCCACGCGGCTGACCAACCTGGTCCAGGAGCTGATCGATCTCTCGCGGGTGCAGAACGACGACCCGCTGGAGGACTCCGAGTCGGTGCGCGTCGACGAACTGGTGACCGAGGCGATCGAGCGCAGCCGGCACAGCGCCGAGGGCAAGCAGATCACTCTCCTCGCCGGGGGCAACGAGGGCCTGCACGTGTGGGGGAACAGGGGCCAGCTCGCCGCGGCCCTCGGCAACCTCGTCGAGAACGCCGTCAACTACTCACCGGCCCGCACCCGCGTCAAGGTCGCGGGCCGCCGCACCCAGGACGGCGGCGAGGACCTCATAGAGATCGCCGTCACCGACCAGGGCATCGGCATCTCGGAGCGCGACAAGGACCGGATCTTCGAACGCTTCTACCGCGTCGATCCGGCCAGGTCCCGGGCCACCGGCGGCACCGGACTCGGCCTGTCCATCGTCAAGCACGTGGCCGCCTCGCACGGCGGGGAGGTCACGGTGTGGAGCGCCGAGGGCCAGGGCTCCACCTTCACCCTGCGGCTGCCCGAGGCGGGCAGCGGGCGGGAGCAGGCCGCGCTGGAGAAGGCCGACCGGCTGGGCCGGAACCGCCTCTCCGGCGCATTGCAGGAACCGGCCGCCTTCGACGAGGAGGAGCGGCCGTATGTCGACCAGGCTGATGAACAACTTTCCGCCCCGGAGGTCCTCCCGTGACCCGAGTGCTCGTCGTCGAGGACGAGGAATCGTTCAGCGACGCACTGTCGTACATGCTCCGCAAGGAAGGCTTCGAGGTCGCGATCGCGGCCACGGGTCCCGAGGGGCTCGATGAGTTCGAACGCAACGGCGCCGACCTGGTGCTGCTCGATCTGATGCTGCCGGGCCTGCCCGGCACCGAGGTCTGCCGCCAGCTGCGCGGTCGCTCCAACGTCCCGGTGATCATGGTGACGGCCAAGGACAGCGAGATCGACAAGGTCGTCGGTCTGGAGATAGGTGCCGACGACTACGTCACCAAGCCGTTCTCCTCCCGCGAGCTGGTCGCCCGCGTGCGCGCGGTGCTGCGCCGCCGCGGTGAGCCGGAGGAGGTCACCCCCGCCGCCCTGGAGGCCGGCCCTGTCCGGATGGACGTGGACCGGCACGTGGTCACCGTCGGCGGCGGCAAGGTGGATCTGCCGCTCAAGGAGTTCGACCTGCTGGAGATGCTGCTGCGCAACGCGGGCCGGGTGCTGACCAGGATGCAGCTGATCGACCGGGTCTGGGGCGCCGACTACGTGGGTGACACCAAGACCCTCGACGTCCACGTCAAGCGGCTGAGAGCCAAGATCGAGCCGGACCCTGGCGCGCCGCGCTACCTGGTGACGGTGCGCGGCCTCGGCTACAAGTTCGAGCCGTAAAGACGGCCGGGCGGGTGGCCGGCGGCCCYKRCRGCTCGAACTTGTAGCCGAGGC
>NZ_JASKYT010000107.1:0-20079 GCF_041028275.1 Streptomyces sp. PU-14G | reverse complement strand
CCTCCCGGGTGAGCAGGTGCGCCACCAGGGCCACGGGCACCAGCGCGGTGGCGATGCCGAACAGCTGCCACGCCAGGTCGAGCCAGGGCCGTCCGGGCGCCTGCGAGGAGTTGAGCCGCGCCGCCTGGTCGCCCAGCCCGCCCGGCTCCGTCAGCGCACCGACGAAGCTGATCAGCGAGGAGATGCCGCTGGCCCCCAGCGAGAGCGCCAAGACGAGCAGCACCTCCGTACGGAGTGTGCGCCGCTGGGCTCCCTCTTCGGGGAAGGCCGCCGCGCCGGGCGGCGGGTTGTCGGGCGCCTGTGCGCGCACACGAACCTCCTGTTGCATATGCCGTCTTGGCCTCGGTCGGGCGATCACGCCTCATCCGCCCCGTCACCACGCTAGGGTCACGGCAGCAGGTACAGGATCGTGCGCGGCGACCGGGGGGACGAGCGCCGACGGGGTGTGCCGCGCTCCCCCACCGGCGCCGGATGGCTTCCGGGAGGGGCGATCACGCCATGCCACGACACAGCTTGCCCGACGAGTCCGGTACGCACGGGCCGCGGGGGCCCCACACCGGGGAGCCGTCCGGGCGCGTGTCCGCCCGTACGCGGCACGGCGCGCGCGGGCGCGCACGCCGACGCACCGTGACCCTCGCCGTGGCACTGGTCGTCGCGCTGGGGGCGGGAACGGTCGTCGCCGCGCGCACCGGAGTGCTCCCCTTCGGCGGAGCGTGCGACGGTTCGACGGTCGAGCTGCGCGTGGCCGCCACGCCCGAGATCGCTCCCGCCCTGCGGACCGTCGCCGACCGGGCACGCGAGGAGAACGCCAGATCGGACGGGCGCTGCCTGGACGTCCACGTCAGCGAGCGTACCGGCGCCCACATGGCGACCGCGCTGAGCAAAGGCGGCGGCCAGGCGAAGGACTTCGACGTCTGGCTGCCGGACTCGCGGATATGGACGGACCGCGCCTCCTCCTCGGGACGGGCCCCCAGCCTGCGTCCGCTGGGCAGCGTCGCCAGCTCACCGCTGACCCTGGCCGCCGTCCCCGCGGCGGCCGAGGAGATGGGCTGGCCCCGCAAGACCTACTCGTGGGCGCGGCTCGCCACCGCCGCGAACGGCGAGGGGGGCCTGCGCGTCGGCACCGCCGATCCGGCCCGCAGCGCGACAGGCCTGCTGGCCCTCACCCGGATCCAGAGCGCGACGGCCGAACAGGGCGCGGACGCCTCCGAGACGGCAGCCGCCGGTGCCGCCAGACAGCTCGCCGAGCGCACCGCCCCCGGCGACTCGCAGATCCTGGCGACCCTGCCGCACGACACCTCAGGCGCCGAGCTGGGCAACCCGCGGCGCAACCAGGCCCTTCTCCTGTCCGAGCAGGCGGCATACGCCCACAACGGGAAGCGGGACGGCGCGCCCGGGCTGCGGCTCTTCTACCCCGGCTCCGCGAAGGACGGATCGACCGTCCTGGACTACCCGTACACGCTGCTGGAGACCGGCCGGCGCGACACCGCGACCAGCCGGGCCGCCACCCGGTTCCAGACTCTCCTGGGCGGCACCGCGGGCCGACGGGAGCTGCTGCGGCACGGCTTCAGGACGCCCGACGGCGAGGCCGCCGGGGGCGTGGCGCGCACCGCCGGGGCCCGCGCCCCCCAGCCCTACACGGCCACGCCGGGCGAGCCGCCCACCCCCGAGGAGGTCCGCACGGCGCTGGGCATGTGGACGATCACCGTGCAGAGCGCCCGTTTCACCCTGGTGGTCGACGCCTCGGCCTCGATGGCCGCGCCCGTGCCCGGCCGCCCCGGACAGTCCCGGATGGACGTCACCAAGGCGTCGCTGTCGCAGGGGCTGACCCAGTTCACGCCGCGGGACGAGGTGGGGCTGTGGGAGTTCTCCACCCGCCTGTCCGGAAACAGGGACTACCGCGAGCTGGTGCCACCGCGCCGGCTCGGGCACGAGGACGGCGACGGGACGACCCAGCGCTCCCGGCTGACCAGGGCGTTCGCGGGCATGGAGCCCATACCCGGCGGCGCGACCGGCCTCTACGACACGACCCTGGCCGCCTACGAACAGGCACGCGAGCAGTACGCGAAGGGCAGATTCAACGCGCTCGTCGTCCTGACCGACGGTGCCAACGAGGACCCTGGCAGCATCTCGCGCGCCGAACTGGTGGCCGAGTTGGAACAGTTGAGCGACGACCAGGCGCCGGTGCCGCTCATCGCCATCGCCGTGGGCCCCGACGCCGACGAGAAGGCCGCCAAGGAACTCGCGCAGGCGACCGGCGGCTCCGCCCACCAGGTCAGTGACCCCGCCCAGATCCACCAGGTGATCCTCAAGGCCATTGTGGAGGCGGGCAGCCGCAGCTGACCCGCCCCCACCCGACCCCGGACCTGCCGGAGCCAGGGCCCTGGCTAGAACCCGTCGTCCCACGTGTGGACGGCCGCGCCGTCGGCGGCCCGGTCGCAGTAGGCGCGGGTGACGGCGGCCAGCGCCTTGTCGCGGTCGAGTCCCGACTCCAGCGCGCCGCGGTAGGCGGACGCCTGCCAGGAGGCGCCGTTGACCCCGCGCCGGCACCGCTCCTCGATCACCGTCAGGTAGCGGTCGCGGTCCGCGGGCTCCACGCCCCAGGCGTCGAGTCCGGCGGCGGCCAGCGGCAGCAGTTCCTCGCGCACCAGCCGGGTGGCGGGCCGCCGCACCAGCCCCGTACCCCGCCCTGAGCGCGGCCACCACAGCTCCGCGTCGATGCCGTGGCGGCAGGCGGCGTCGAAATTGCGCTCCGCGTAGGCGAACGGCATGCGGTTCCACACCGGCCGGGGGTCGTCGGCCAGCGCCCGCACCAGCCCGTAGTAGAACGCGGTGTTGGCGAGCACGTCGGTCACCGTCGGGCCGGCGGGCAGCACCCGGTTCTCCACCCGCAGGTGCGGCGCACCGTCCACGACGCCGTAGACGGGACGGTTCCAGCGGTAGACGGTCCCGTTGTGCAGCGTCAGTTCCGGCAGCGACGGCACCCTGCCGGCGGCGAGCACCTGCTGGGGGTCCTCCTCGTCGCACAGCGGCAGCAGGGCGGGGAAGTAGCGGACGTTCTCGTCGAACAGGTCGTACGCCGAGGAGATCCAGCGCTCGCCGAACCAGGTGCGCGGACGCACGCCCTGTGCCCTCAGCTCCGGTGACCGGGTGTCGGTCGCCTGGAGGAAGAGGGGAACGCGCGACTCGCGCCACAGCTCGTGCCCGAACAGGAAGGGCGAGTTGGCCCCCATGGCGATCTGCGCACCGGCCACGGCCTGGGCCGCGTTCCACACGTCGGCGAACCGCCCTGGCGTCACCTGCAGGTGCAGTTGCACCGAGGTGCAGGCGGATTCGGGCGCTATCGACTCGGACGTGGTCGCCAGGTGCTCGACGCCGTCGATGTCGAGGGCGATCTCCTCCCCTCTGGCCGCCATGATCTGGTCGTTGAGCAGCCGGTAGCGGTCCACGTCGGTGAGGTTGGCCGCGGTCAGGTCCCGAGGCGTCAGGGTCGGCAGCGTTCCGATCATCACGATGCGCGCCTCGGCCTCACGGGCCTGGCGGTCCGCATAGGCGAGGCCGGTACGCAGTTCCTCGGCGAGCTGGTCGAGAACGCGGCCCGAGAGCGCGTGCGGAACGATATTCACTTCGAGGTTGAACTGTCCCAGTTCCGTCTGGAAATCGGGGCTCGCGATCCGCTGGAGAACCTCGGCATTCACCATGAGCGGCTGGCCCTGGGCGTCCGCGAGATTCAGCTCGATCTCCAATCCCATCAGGTTCCTGGGCCGATCGAACCTCTTCTCCTCCAGAAGCTGCCACAGCCCCTCCAGGCACGTGTGCAGCTTCTGCCGGTACCGCCGCCGGTCGGACAGGTCGAACCTGTCGGCGACGACCTTCTCTCCCATCGGGGACTTCCTCCCTGCTCGCGGCTGGCGCCGGGATATCTTTGGGGCGTGCGTGGCCGAGCGTGCACCGATAATGCCCTGCCGGGCCGCGGATAACGCCTGCCGGGGCTGACCGGGCGGGTAACTGCCGCTAGGCTGGCGCACGCCGGACGGCACATTCCTTCGGCATACGGCGGCGTCCCAGCCCAGCGGCATCTCCTTGTGAGAAACACCGACCACAACAGGCCGACCGCGTTTCCACCCGCGTCCGAGGTCATCCCCGCTCACGTGTCGTCAGTGCAGGTGAAAAGGGCACGGATTCGACCGGATATCCCCTTCCGGTAAACACCGGAGCACGTTAGCGGAAACCCCACTCGAACACATCTCGTATAAACTGCACCGACGAGGCAGAGACTTGGCGACCCGATCCGCCGTCGACCCCTCCCGCCGCGCTCGCGGCCACCTTCGCGCCGACACCGCCGTCGCGCCCCCGCCAGCACCGTGTGTCTCCCGAGAGAGGCGACCCGCCATGCCGCTGCACGTATCCGAGGCCCCCGCCCCCGCCCTGCGCAGTGTCCTGACAGCCCTCGGCTCGCCGACGGCTGTCAGAGGCACCCACGCCCCCGCGGCGCTCCGCGCGGCCGAGGGCCATCTGCGTCCCGAACTCCCGCTCCCCGCCTACGAGATGGCCCGCGTGGCGCCGAACACCGACGAGCGGACGCACTCGCGCGAGCGCACCGAGGACGCGGCCGTGGGCCCCCTCACCCGCCTGACCGGCTGGCGGTTCTTGCTGCGCGACGAGACGACCGACGCCGCAGGCCCGCACGGCGCGGCCTACGCGGGCACCGCCGAAGCGGTCCTGACCGCGGACGGCTGGGCCTTCGGCCAGTTCCGGCAGGGCCCCTACGTGCTGTCCACGGTGCGGGCGGTGCGCCAGGCCGAGGCGCTGCCGACGCCTTACCAGCCCCGGCTGCTGTCGGTCCCAGAGCTGTACATGCTCACCCTGTGGTTGCACCGCGACACCTCCGCCGACCCCGCCGAGGGCGTTCCCGAACCGGCCGACCTGCTGATCCCGCTGGCCCCCGCGCCGCCCGGAATCGCCGCACACACGGCGCAGCGCGTGGACGCGCTGCTGCCCGTGCTGACCCGCCGGCTGGTCGCGGCTCCAGCCGTGCGGCCTGAGTCGGAGGCCACCGGCACGGAAACGGCCCCGCTGCTGCGCACGTCCGCCTGACAGCCGTCCCCACCGGTGTGCCGCGGCAGACGCCGCGTCCGCCGGTGTGCTTGTCGTAGGTGGACCACGCGGCCCCGCTCTCCTGCCCCCGGACGTACTAGTCTTTTTCGGCAGCCTCAACCCCCCACAGGTACTGGCCCGTTGGACGCAACCGCCCGCACGGGTGACGCGTCTGAGCGGTTGGGTACGTGCTGACGCGAAATCCCTGCGGATTCGAGCCAGCGGCGGAACACTGGGAGATGGACCGGAACGGACCACGGTTTACGGGGGAACGGCCATGCAGAGCAAGCGCCGCAGGACAGACGCCATCACACGACGGAAGACGACAGCGACAATGTGCCAGCACCAGCCACTGTGCCCGACAGCCGACTCCGCCGACAGGGAGGCCGCGCACCCCGTGGCCTACCACCCCGAGCAGGGCTGGAGCCTGCTCTGCAACGGGGTCCTTCTCTTCGAGGACACCGGTGAGCTGCTGCCGGACGGCCGGATCATCGCACCGCACCGGCCGCTCCGCACCCGGCATGTGACGGCCGCCTGAGGGCGCACCCGGCAGCGGGAACGTGTCAGGCCCTGTGCGGTGTGCGCCGCACAGGGCCTGACACCTTCCCGCACGCCGCCTTCCGGGCGGCGCGCGCGCTCACCTACCCGGCCTCGTACTCCGCGACCGGCGGGCAGGAGCACACCAGGTTGCGGTCACCGTAGGCACCGTCGATCCGGCGCACCGGCGGCCAGTACTTGTCGGCGGCCTTGACGCCCGCGGGGAAGACGGCCTCCTCGCGGCCGTACCCCTGCCGCCACTCGCCGGCGAGCATCGCGGCGGTGTGCGGGGCGTTGCGCAGCGGATTGTCCTGCGCGTCCCACTCCCCCTTGCCGACCTTCTCGATCTCGGCACGGATCGCGATCATCGCCTCGCAGAAGCGGTCCAGCTCCGCCAAGTCCTCGCTCTCGGTGGGCTCGATCATCAGCGTCCCGGCGACGGGGAACGACATCGTCGGCGCGTGGAAGCCGTAGTCGATCAGCCGCTTGGCGACGTCGTCGATGCTCACGCCGGTCTGCTTGGTCAGCGGCCGTACGTCGATGATGCACTCGTGGGCCACCAGCCCGTTCGGCCCCGTGTAGAGCACCGGGTAGTGCGGCTCCAGGCGCTTGGCGACGTAGTTGGCGCTCAGCACCGCCACCTGCGTCGCCCTGCGCAGTCCCTCGGCGCCCATCAGACGCACGTACGCCCACGAGATGGGCAGGATGCCCGCCGAGCCCCACGGAGCGCCGGAGACCGGCCCGATGCCCGTCTCGGGGCCCGCGGCGGGCTGCAGGGGGTGGTTGGGCAGGTAGGGCGCCAGGTGCTCCCGCACGCCGATCGGGCCGACGCCGGGACCGCCACCGCCGTGCGGGATGCAGAACGTCTTGTGCAGGTTCAGGTGCGAGACGTCGGCGCCGAAGCGGCCCGGCTTCGCCACGCCCAACAGCGCGTTGAGGTTGGCGCCGTCCACGTACACCTGGCCGCCGGCCTCGTGCACGGCCGCGCACACGTCGCTGATGTGTTCCTCGAACACGCCGTGCGTCGAGGGGTAGGTGACCATCAGCACGGCCAGCTCGTCGCCGTGCTGTTCGATTTTCGCGTGCAGGTCGGCCACGTCCACGTCACCGTTGTCGCTGGTCTTGACGACGACGACCTTCATGCCCGCCATCACCGCGCTGGCCGCGTTGGTGCCGTGCGCGGAGGACGGGATGAGGCAGACCGTCCGCTGCTCCTGCCCGTTCGCGCGGTGGTAGGCGCGCACGGCCAGCAGCCCGGCCAGTTCGCCCTGGGAGCCCGCGTTGGGCTGGAGGGAGACCCTGTCGTAGCCGGTGACCTCGGCGAGCCTGTCTTCCAGTTCGCGGATCAGCGTCAGGTAGCCCTCGGCCTGCTCGGCGGGGGCGAAGGGGTGCAGGGAGCCGAACTCGGGCCAGGTGACCGGCTCCATCTCCGTGGTGGCGTTCAGCTTCATCGTGCACGAGCCGAGCGGGATCATGCCACGGTCGAGCGCGTAGTCGCGGTCGGCCAGCCGGCGCAGGTAGCGCAGCATGCCCGTCTCGGAGCGGTGCTCGTGGAAGACCGGGTGGGTCAGGTACTCATCGGTGCGCAGCAGCGGCTCGGGGAGCGCGTCCCCGGTCGCGGCGTCCAGTGCCGCGAAGTCGCCCGTGCCGTCGTCGCCCAGCACCCCGAACGCCCGCCACACGGCGGTCAGGTGCTCGCGCCCGGTGAGCTCGTCGCAGGTGATGCCGACGTGGTCGGCGTCGGTCAGGCGCAGGCCGACGCCGGCGTGGCCGGCCCGTTCCACGATCTCGGCCGCCCGGCCCGGTACCCGCGCGGTGACCGTGTCGAAGAAGGCGTCGTGGACGATCTCCACACCGCCGTCCCGCAGTCCGGCGGCGAGCAGCGCCGCGTAGCGGTGCGTACGGCGCGCGATCGCGGCAAGTCCGTCGGGGCCGTGGTAGGCCGCGTACATCCCGGCCATCACGGCGAGCAGCACCTGCGCGGTGCAGATGTTGCTGGTGGCCTTCTCGCGGCGGATGTGCTGCTCACGGGTCTGCAGGGCGAGGCGGTAGGCCTGCTCGCCGTCGGCGTCCTTGGACACGCCGACGAGGCGTCCCGGCAGGCTGCGCGCGAACGCGTCACGCACCGCCATGTAGCCCGCGTGCGGCCCGCCGAAGCCCATCGGCACCCCGAAGCGCTGGCTGGAGCCGACGGCGATGTCGGCGCCCAGCTCGCCGGGCGACGTCAGCAGAGTGAGGGCGAGCAGATCGGCGGCGACGGTGACGACCGCGTCCAGCTCGTGGGCCCGCTCGATGACGGCCCGCTGGTCGCGTACGACGCCGGAGACGCCCGGGTACTGGAGCAGGACGCCGAACACGCCGCGGTCGGCGACCTCGTCGGGGATGCCCTCGGCCAGGTCGGCGACGACGACCTCGACCCCGGTGGGCTCAGCGCGGGTACGCAGCACGGCGACGGTCTGCGGCAGGCACTCGGAGTCGACCAGGAAGACGGTCGAGCCGCGCTTGCCCGCCTTGCCGACGCGGCGCGAGAGCGCCATCGCCTCGGCCGCGGCCGTCGGCTCGTCCAGCAGGGACGCGCCCGAGGTGGGCAGCCCGGTCAGGTCGGCCACGACGGTCTGGAAGTTGAGCAGCGCCTCCAGTCGCCCCTGGGAGATCTCCGGCTGGTACGGCGTGTAGGCGGTGTACCAGGCCGGGTTCTCCATCACGTTGCGCAGGATCACCGGCGGCGTGAACGTGCCGTGGTATCCCAGGCCGATCATGGAGCGCTGCACCTGGTTGCGGTGCGCGAGCGAGCGCAGCTCGGCCAGCACCTCGGCCTCGCTGCGGACCTCGGGGAGCGCCAGCCGCTCGGTGCTCTTGATCACATCGGGCACCGCCGCCGCGGTGAGTTCGTCGAGCGATCCGTAACCGACCTGGGCGAGCATCTTGGCCTGCGCGGCCACGTCGGGCCCGATGTGCCGGCTCTCGAACGGTGTGCCGCTCTCCAACTCGGTCAGCGGGATGCGGTGGGAAGTCATCTGCGGGGGCCTCCTGGTCTGTGCGACCTCGGGGGGCACCTTCCACGGGTGCCCGTTCGGCCTCCCCCTCTGTCATCCGGACCTGAGAGTTTCACCGATCCGCCCCACTGACCGGACGCTCGGCTTACACCGTCGGTGAGGGGGACATCGGCGCTGGTCCGGGGCCCGCCCTGCTTTCCAGAGTGACCTCGTCCGTGCGGTACGTGAGCCTGAGAGATTCCGGGGAGGAGTTGCTCCTTCGGCGCCCCCGGAAACCTGACCGGAGGACTCTCCCGCACGGGGTCGACAGCCGTTTACGAGCGTATCAGCGAGCCCCTTGGTGGTAACCCGGAGTGTGTTCAAGTGGCCAGTGGCCGAAAAGTACCGTTTCGTAGTGAGTACGAGCAGGAACAGCATGTCGCAACCCGTGGGAGGGAGATCCGTGCAGACCGACATAGACCCGCGGAGCCTGATCGGCCGCAAGGCGTTCGACAGCCGGGGAGACAAGATCGGCACCGTCGACGAGGTGTACCTGGACGACGCCACCGGCGAACCGGAGTGGGCGGCCCTGCGCACCGGAATCTTCAGCCGCGACGCCTTCGTACCGCTGGAGCCCTCCCGGCTGGACGAGACAGGTCTGCGCGTGCCCTTCGCACGCGACCTGATCAGGGGCGCGCCCGACTTCGGCGTGGGCCGCCACCTCTCGCCGCAGCAGGAGCTCCAGCTCTACCGCCACTACGGTCTCGACACGCCACTGCCCCACGAGGCGCCCGCACCCGCTGACCGCGACTTCGGGCGGATAGCCGGCGCCGGGGACTGACCCTCCCGGCCCCCGGGACCACCCTCGGGGACCGGTGCGGCCCGCCGCGCCAGCGCCTCGGCGATGCGGGCATCCAGCATCACCGGCTCGGCCGGCTCCAGCTCCGGGTCGTCCACGGCGAACGTCCGCACCCTGCCCGGCGGCGTGTCGGGCTCCTCGAAGCGGACGGTCACCTTCCCGACGCCGCTGCCCTGCACCCAGCCCCGGCCGTGCGCCGCATGCCGCACGTCCCGGCCGGGAATCCACTGCCGGTCGGCCGGCACCGCGGCATCCGGCTCCTCCACGACCCCGCTGTCCCGCTCGGCGTCCGCCTCCGCGGCCTGCCGCGCGGCCTCGGCCTCCGCCTCGCTCCGTGCGGCCTGGGCCTGCGCGAACAGATCCTCCTGCGTGAAGTCCGCCAGGCCGCTGACGCCCACGCCCAACAGGCGCACCCCGGCCGTGGTGTCCACGCCGTCCAGCAACCGCAGCGCCGCCTCCCTCACGACACCGGGATCGTCGGTCGGCCCCCGCAGGGTCTCCGACCTGGTCAGGGTCGAGAAGTCGTAGCTGCGCACCTTGATCACCACCGTGCGCCCCGAGCGGCCGGCGGCGCGCAGCCGCGTCACGCAGCGCCCGGCAAGCCGCTCCACCTCCAGCCGCACCCTGGTGCGGTCCGTCAGATCGACGTCGTAGGTGTCCTCGACGGACACCGACTTCGCGTCCCGCTCCGCCACCACCGGTCGCTCGTCGATGCCGTGGGCCATGGCGTGGACCGAGGCGCCGTGCGCCTTGCCCAGCAGCCGCAGCAACTCGTCCGCGCCCGCCTCCGCCACCTCGCCGACCGTGGTGATACCCGCGCGGCGCAGCACCTCGCCCGTCGCGGGCCCCACCCCGGGCAGCGTCCGTACCGACATGGGCGCCAAGCGGTCCCGCTCGGTGCCCGGTTCTATCAGCACCAGGCCGTCCGGCTTCGCCTCCTCCGAGGCGATCTTCGCGAGCATCTTGGAACCGGCCAGCCCCACGGAGCCGCTGAGCCCCGTCGCCGCCCGGATGTCCCGCCGCAGCCGCTCACCGACCTGACGGGCCCCCTCGGCGCCGCCCTGCGTGCCCGCCAGCGCCTCATGGGCCTCCAGGTCCACGAACGCCTCGTCGAGGCTCAGCGGCTCCACCAGCGGCGAGAGCGCGTGCAGCAGCTCCATCACCACCTCGCTCACCGCGCGGTAGAGCCCGAAGCGGGTGCCCAGATAGGCCGCGTTCGGCGCCAGGCGCCTGGCCTGCGCCGTGGGCGTCGCCGAGTGCACGCCGAAGCGCCTGGCCTCGTACGAGGCGGTGGAGACCACCCCGCGGGGGCCGAGCCCGCCGACCACCACGGGTTTCCCGCGCAGGCTCGGCTTGGATGCCTGCTCCACCGCGGCGAAGAAGGCATCCATGTCCAGATGCAGGATGGTCGGCTCGGTCCTCACACGTCCGATGCTGCCGCACGGCACTGACAACCGGCCGACCCGCCCGGCTCGCGGCGCGCTCCGCCCCGTTATCCGGCGCGGTTGCGGCGGCGGGCCAGCTCGTCCTCCGGGTGGTCGCCCACCAGGGTCTCCCCCGTGTCGACCCGCTCCCCGTGCAGCTGGGAGAGGGCGCCCTCGACGTCCTTCCACACCACGCCCACGGCGATCCCGAAAACCCCCTGGCCGCCCTGGAGCAGATCGACCACCTCGTCGGGCGAGGAGCACTCGTAGACGGTCGCCCCGTCGCTCATGAGCGTCATCCGTGCGAGATCGGTCCGACCGCGCGAGCGCAGGTGCCGGACCGCGGCGCGGATGTTCTGGAGGGAGACACCGGTGTCCAGCAGCCGTTTGACGATCTTGAGGACGACGATGTCGCGAAAGCTGTAGAGCCGCTGGGAGCCCGACCCGTAGGCGGGCCTGATGCTGGGCTCCACCAGCCCGGTGCGGGCCCAGTAGTCCAGCTGGCGGTAGGTGATGCCGGCCGCTGAGCAGGCGGTCGGTCCGCGGTATCCGACCTGTTCTGCCGGGGATTCCGCCGCTTCGCCCGGGGCCCCGTCCGGCCGGAGACCGGCGGGGGGCCGCCCTGCGGGCATGTCCCGGCCGGAGGCCGTGGGCGGACCGTCGAGTAGGGACGAATCGCCAGCCGCCGTACCTTCGCCGCCGGTGCTTGCCACGCCGACCTCCGTCCTTCACATCCCGGGTTACCCCCGGAACCTGCCCACATGAAGGTAGGCAGTCACTCCGAGTGCGTCAACGATCGCCACACTCGGCACGGCGAGTGATAATGCCCCCAGGAGTGGTTTCGCGTGTCCTCGGCCGGGGAACAGCTGGCCGGATGACCGCCGCCTCCGGCGGCTGACGCGCACGCCCCCCACGCCGCGTCGGCGGACGCGGCGTACGGCGAGCAGAGGCGTCACTGGCTGCTGGTGCCGAAGTCCTCCGGGGAGATCTGGTCGAGGAACTCGCGGAACTTCTCCACTTCGTCCTCCTGCTCGTCCGGAATCGCGATACCCGCGTCGTCCAGCACATCGTCACTGCCGTAGATCGGCGTGCCGGTGCGCAGCGCGAGCGCTATGGCGTCGGACGGACGGGCACTGACTTCCACACCACTGGCGAAAACCAGCTCCGCGTAGAACACGCCTTCCCGCAGGTCCACAATGCGGACCGCGGTCAGCTCCTGACCCACTGCTTCCAGGACGTCCTTGAACAGGTCATGGGTGAGTGGGCGTGCGGGGGTCATGCCCTGCTGGGCGAAGGCGATCGCCGTCGCCTCCCCGGGGCCGATCCAGATAGGGAGGTAGCGGTCGCCTCCCACTTCTCGCAGGAGCACGATCGGTTGGTTGGTGGGCATTTCCACCCGGACACCCACGACGTCGAGCTCATTCACACAGCAACCCTAGGCCGTGCCGCGCCTGTTTGGGTAGTCGGGCAGCCGTCCGGCGACGGCACCGGTGTGCTGATTCAGTCACCCGAGGTGCCCGGTACGGCCTGCACGAAGGCCGCGTAGAGCCGCGCGGACAGCTCGGCCAGCTCCCGGACCCTTCCGTCGGCCAGCTCTCTGGTGCGGGCATCCGGGTGCCTTCTGAGGGACGCCACGGTCTGCTCCGCGAGATCGAGCTGGCGGTCGGCGCAGATCTTCAGAGCCCGCAGATGGCGTGCCTCCAGCCCGTGCCGGCCCAGCTGTGCCACCAGGCGCGCCGCCGCCAGCTCTCCGTGCCCGTACCTGCCGTCCTGCCCGGCGCGGAGCAGCCCGTACTCCTCCCACGCCGCGAGCTCGTCGGGCGCCGCCGACACCGCGGCCAGCAGCTCCTCCCTGTCCAGGCGCACGGCAGCGGGCGGACCCGCAAGCTCCCGAGCCGTCCCCGCGCCCTCCGGCTCGTCCGACGAAGGCGGCACGGCGGGCGGGCAGGTGCCGTCCGCGGCGCCTGCCAGCTGCTCCCTGATCACCTTGAGCGGCAGGTAGTGGTCCCGCTGCATGCGCAGGACGTGACTGAGCCGCGCGACGTCCTCGGCTCGGAACTTGCGGTAACCCGCCGGCGTCCGCGCCGGTTCGACCAGGCCCTCCGCCTCGAGGAAACGGATCTTGGAGACGGTGACCTCGGGAAACTCCTCACGGAGCGCTTGCAGGACGGCGCCGATACTCATCGGACCGCTGCCCTGACCTGCGTCCTCGGCGGCGGTGCCCACCCGGGCACCGCCGGACGGCGTGTGCGGCACGAGCCTCCCTGGGGATCTCAGACGGTACGCGGACTCCCGTAGAAGACCAGGCGGTACTTGCCGATCTGCACCTCGTCGCCGCTGGCCAGCGGGACTCCCGCCTCGATGCGCTCACGGTTGACGTAGGTGCCGTTCAGGCTGCCGACGTCGGAGACGGTGAAGACGCCGTCGGAACCGCGCCGGAACTCCACGTGACGACGCGAGACCGTCACGTCGTCGAGGAAGATGTCGCTCTCCGGGTGACGGCCCGCTGTGGTCAGCTCACCGTCGAGCAGGAAGCGGCTGCCGGAGTTGGGACCACGCCGCACGATCAGCAGCGCCGAGCCCAGCGGCAGCGCCTCCACGGCGGCCTGCGCCTCAGGGGGCAGCACAGGAGCGACGTGCTGGCCCGTCGACTCCGAGTCGTAGGCCTCCAGCCCGGAGATGGAGATGGTCGACGTCGTCTCGGACGAACCCTCCGCGGGCACTCCGCCCCGCAGGGGGGCGCCGCAGTTGGAGCAGAACCTGCTCGCTTCGGCGACCTGGGCTCCACACCTGTTACACACCGGCAAGGCAGAACCTCCACCTGGATTTGAGGTTTGCGGTGCCTGGGAACCTATGCGCCCCTGCGTACCGGGGTCAACAGAAAACGCGCTGTGACCACCCGAATTGTCGCCCGCGGGTCCGGCCACCTCGTCGCGGAACAGCGGGCGCTCACCGCCGGCCCCCGGGGCGGCACCCGTCACCTCCGTGTCACGGGGCGCACGGTGCCGCGCGGTACCCGTGTCACCGCTCCGGCGGCCCTTGCCGAACAACTTCGCAAAAAAACTCACGGGCGATTCCCCTCGCACGAAACAGACCCGCCCGTGGGGCAGGACAGACCCTCGATGCTCTCATTGGTCACTCTCGACGCCCGTCTAACGTCCGTGACCTGTAGACAGTTTCCCTCACGCGGTGCCCGGCCGGCCCGCCGACCCCCCGCAACTCTTCTCACCATCTCACCGCGATGACGACCGAGCGTAGTCAGGCCGCTTCGCCTGTCGCAAGGCGTCCACGGTGACCTTCTCCGAGCGCGACACATCCACTGTGGCCTGCTTGTTCTTCAGTGTCTGCACGACTCCGCCAGGGATGTTCAGCGCCGGTTCCAGGTCCGCGGGCTTGCCGATGACCTCGAACCGGTACGGCGGGTCGATCTTATGCCCGTCCACGTTCACTCCGCCGCCACTGTCGGTGAAATAGGTACTCGCCACCACGCGCACCCCGTTGATTTGCATCGCCTCGGCCCCCGCGGCCCGCAGCTCCTGGACGGCATCGAGCAGCGTGTCCGAATCGGTGGTGCCGGCGCGGTCGTTGATCGTCATACGGATACCGGGCCCCTCGGCCGCCACCGTACCGGCGAGAACACCCAGTTGCGCCGCCTTCTGCCTGGTCTGCTTACGGGCCTCTTCCGCCTGGTCGGAGCTGCTCTCCAGCTCGGTGCGCTGCCCGGTCAGCTTCCGCTTCTCGTCCTCCAGCCGCTTGGTGCGGTCGTCGAGCTCGTCCAGGATGCGCACCAGGTCCTCCTGGCGGGCTCCGCGCAGGGCGCTGTTCTCGCTGGTGGACCGCACCTGGATGGCGAGCCCCAGGCCGAGGACGAACAACAGAAGCGCCACGATGAGTTGGGCACGCGTCACCCTCGGGGGCCAGACGGCCTTCGCCAGCCGTTGCCGCCCGGTCAGCCGCGCGGTCCCCTGGTCTGTGGACGCCGTCTCGTCCGCCGGCCCTTCCGCACGCTCCGGCCGCTCCGGCGGCAGTTCCTGCCGCGGCCTGCGCTCGTCGCTCATCGGCCTCACGCCCGGAAGACGTGCCGGCGGATGGCGGCGGCGTTGGAGAAGATCCGGATGCCCAGGACGACGACCACTCCGGTGGACAGCTGGGCACCGACCCCGAGCTTGTCGCCGAGGAAGACGATCAGCGCCGCCACCACCACGTTCGACAGGAAGGACACCACGAAGACCTTGTCGTCGAAGATGCCGTCCAGCATGGCGCGCAGCCCGCCGAACACCGCGTCCAGCGCGGCGACGACAGCGATGGGCAGATAGGGCTCGACCGCCATCGGCACCACGGGCCGGACGACGAGTCCGGCCACCACTCCCACGACGAGGCCCAGTACGGCGATCACGATGTGCTGCCCTTCCCTGTTCGCACAGGCTTCGCTGTTCTCAGAATCAGACTCGGCGCGGCCGGCAGCCGGACCTCGTCCTGGACGGAGATGCTGGTCTTCGCCCCGTAGTCCTTGTGCAGGATGTACAGATACTGCCCGTCGACGCTGTCCTGGAACGTCCTGCTGAACTTCTGACCAGGACCCACGGCAAGCAGCGTATAGGGCGGCACCAGAGGCTTGTTGTCGACCAGGATCGCGTCTCCCGCCGCGCGGATGGCCGAACGCGACGTCAGACGCTGACCGTTGATCGAGACGGCCTCCGCACCCGCCGCCCACAACCCGTTGACGACCCGCTGCAGATCGCGGTCGCGGATCCGCCCCGTGTCGGAGAACCCGTCGCTCTTCCTGGGCCCGTCGCCGTCGCCCGACCCCGCGTCCTCCGCGTCGTCCACCACCAGCTTGAGACCGGGGCCCTTGACGGGCGTCGCCCCGGCCAGCAGCGCCGCGGTGCGGCCCCGCTCGTCGCCGTGCTTCTCCAGGGCCTCGCGCTGCTCGGCCTCCACGGAGGAGCGCAGCTTGTCGACGTCCTCGCTCAAGCTGTCGGCTTCCTTGCCGCCCGACTCGATCCGCTCGATCAGCTCCTGCTTCTCCTTGGCGATGCTCGGCGCGGAGATGCGCGCCTGCGCCGCGCCGACGGTCACCACCAGCGCGGCCAGCACCAGCCCCACCGCCAGGCCGAGCTTGGCCCGCAGGGTGCGCGGCATCCGGGAGCGGCCCGCCTCGCCCCGCCGGGCAGCCGCCTCCGCGTACCCCTCGTCGAGGCTGTGCTCCATCACGTTGGTCAGCAGCGACATGGAGGCATCGGGCCGCGGAAACCGCGACAAGGTGCTCCGGCTGGGCTGCTGCTGCGACATGCCGCACATCGTCGCACGTGACGCCCCATGCCACCGAACGGACCCACCTCTACGCCGTGCGGCGGGACTTGCCCCTGCCGGGGGCACGCCCCGCCGCGTACGGCGCGACCTGGTGCGGCTCGCCGACGGCCACGGCGCTCCAGAGGACCGGGGCGCCACCCGGCCGACGGCTCAGTGGCCGGCGCTGTCGACCACGGCCGCCCACTCGTCCAGCAACGCCTGCGCCGAGGCCTCGTCGGGCCCCTCGGCCCACAGATGGGTGACGGCTTCCGCCGGGTCGGGCAGCACCATCACCCAACGGCCGTCGGACTCGACCACGCGCACCCCGTCGGTGGTGTCGACCGACCTGTCCCCGGCCGCCTCCACGACCGTGCGCATCACGAGCCCCTTGACCGCCCACGGCGTCGGCAGGTCACGCCGGCTCACGTGCGCCTGCGGGATACGCGCGTCGATCTGGCTGAGGGTGAGCTGCGTACGGGCCACCAGTCCGATCAGCCGTACGAACGCGGCAGCGCCGTCGAAGACGGAACTGAACTCGGGGACGATGAACCCGCCGCGCCCGTCGCCGCCGAAGACCGTCGCCTCGTCCCGGCTGACCCGCGCGAGATCGTCGGTCGAGGTCGTCGTCCACTCGACCTGGGTGCCGTGGTAGGCCGCGACCTGCTCGGCGATCCGGGTCGTGGTCACCGGCAGCGCCACCCGGCCGCTGCGCCGCTCCGCGGCCACCAGGTCCAGCATCACCAGCAGCGCGCGGTCGTCCTCGACGATCCTGCCGTGCTCGTCCACCAAGGAGATCCGCTCACCCACCGGGTCGAACCTCACCCCGAACGCCGCCCGCGCCGAGGCCACGATCTCTCCCAGCCGCACCAGACCGGCCCGCCGGCTCTCCGCCGTCTCCGTCGGACGCGACTCGTCGAGCCCCGGATTGATCGTCAGCGAGTCCACACCGAGCCTGCCGAGCAGACTCGGCAGGACCAGGCCCGCGCTGCCGTTGGACGCGTCCACGACGACCTTGAGACCGGACTCCGCGATCCCCGTGGTGTCCACGGCACGCAGCAGGGATCCGGTGTAGGAGTCGTAGACGCTGGAGGGGAAGCTCAGGTCACCGATCTCCCCCGGGAAGGCGCGGCGGTACTCCTGGCGCGCGTAGACCCGGTCCAGCTTGCGCTGCTTGGCCTGGGACAGGTCGGCGCCGCGCTCGTCGAAGAACATGATGTCCACCGAGTCCGGCACCCCGGTAGTCGTGCGGATCATGATGCCGCCCGCACTGCCCCGCGCCGTCTGCTCGCGGGCCACCGGAAGCGGCACGTTCTCCAGATCACGCACGTCGATGGCGCTCGCCTGGAGGGCGGAGATGATGGCGCGCTTCAGCGCACGGGCCCCCCGGGAGTGGTCACGCGCCGTGCAGACGGTCGAACCCTTCTTCAACGTCGTCGCATACGCGCCCGCCAGCCGAACGGCCAGCTCGGGCGTGATCTCCACGTTCAGGATGCCGGAGACGCCACGCGCCCCGAACAGGTGCGCCTGCCCGCGGGACTCCCAGATCACGGACGTGTTGACGAACGCGCCGGCCTCGATCGTCTTGAAGGGGTAGATCCGCACGTTCCCCTGAACGATCGATTCCTCACCGATGAAGCACTCGTCACCGACGACAGCCCCGTCCTCGATCCGCGAGGCCCGCATGATGTCGGTGTTCTTGCCGATGACGCAGCCGCGCAGGTTGCTCTGCGGGCCCACGTAGACGTTGTCGTGCACCACCGCACGGTGCAGAAAGGCGCCGCTCTTGACCACCACGTTCGACCCGATGACGGAGTGCTCGCGCACCTCCGCGCCCGACTCGACCTTCGCGTAGTCACCGATGTACAGCGGGCCGCGCAGCTCGGCTTCCGGATGCACCTCGGCGCCCTCGGCAACCCACACGCCGGGCGAAATCTCGAAACCGTCCCGCTCGACGTCCACCTTGCCCTCGAGCACGTCGGCCTGCGCCTGCACATAGCTCTCGTGCGTGCCGACGTCCTCCCAGTAGCCCTCGGCGACATAGCCGTAGATCGGCTTGCCCTCCTCCATGAGCCGCGGGAAGACATCACCCGACCAGTCGACCGACGTGTCCGCCTCGACGTAGTCGAACACCTCCGGCTCCATCACGTAGATGCCGGTGTTGACCGTGTCGGAGAAGACCTGCCCCCACGTCGGCTTCTCCAGGAACCTGTCGACCTTCCCGTCCTCGTCCACGATGGTGATACCGAACTCCAGCGGATTCGGCACCCGGGTCAGACACACGGTGACCATCGCACCGCGCTCCCTGTGGAACCGGATGAGATCGCTCAGGTCGAAGTCCGTGAGCGCGTCACCGGAGATGACGAGGAACGCGTCGTCCTTCAGCGCCTCTTCCGCGTTCTTGACACTGCCCGCCGTGCCCAGTGGCTTCTCCTCGTGGGCATAGCTGAGTTCCATGCCGAGCTCTTCACCGTCACCGAAGTAATTCTTGACCAGCGAGGCCAGGAATTGCACGGTCACCACGGTCTCGGTGAGCCCATGACGCTTGAGCAGCTTCAGCACATGCTCCATGATCGGCTTGTTCACCACTGGCAGGAGCGGCTTGGGCATGCTCGCGGTCATCGGACGAAGGCGCGTGCCTTCGCCACCAGCCATCACGACGGCCTTCATGTCGGAAGCGTCCTCCTCATACAGACGACGGTCATACCGACCCTCACCCCTCCAGGATGGCCCACAAAGCCGAATTCAGGGCAGTCGGCCTCCGAGCGGAGGCGGGTGTTCAGTCGGTTTCAGCATCCGCGCTGATCAGACGGCGGACCTGGACCACGTAAAGGATCCCTGCCCACCAGTAGAGCGCAGTACCCCAACCGGCGAAGGCCCATCCAAAGATCGCAGCGAGTGACGCCAACCATCCACTTCCGTCACTGAGCAACAGCAGCGGGAAGGCGTACATGAGGTTGAAGGTGGCGGCCTTGCCGAGAAAGTTGACCTGGGGCGGCGCATAGCCATGACGGTCCAGGACCCACACCATGACCAGAAGCAGCACCTCGCGGGCCAACAACGCGATCGTCAGCCAGAGCGGGAGAATCTCGCGCCAGGTCAGACCCACCAGCGTCGAGAGGATGTACAGCCGGTCGGCGGCCGGATCGAGAATACGGCCCAGGCTGCTGATCTGATTCCACCGGCGGGCCAGTTTGCCGTCGAGATAGTCGCTGACCCCGCTCGCAACGATCACGAGGAGTGCCCACAGATCGCAGTTCGGCCCGCCGAACTCCGGCCACAGGATCAGCCACAGGAACACCGGCACGCCGACCAGACGAGCCATGCTGAGGATGTTCGGGATGGTGAGGACCCGGTCCGTCTGGACCCGTGTCTCCTGGACCTCCACCCGTGACCTCCTGTGTGAACGTGCCGACGATGCCCCCTGACCCTACCGGGCGCCGCTCACCCAGCGTGCACGGGGTGGCATGAAGGGTGGGCGGACGGCCGCGCGCCGGCGGCACTCTCTCGCGGCTCCTCGAAAAGGAAAAGAGCCCGGCAAATGGAAAAAGCCCCGTTGGCGTGAGCCAACGGGGCTTTCCCTCACATGTAGTTCGGCGGCGTCCTACTCTCCCACACACTCCCGCATGCAGTACCATCGGCGCTGAAAGGCTTAGCTTCCGGGTTCGGAATGTAACCGGGCGTTTCCCTCACGCTATGACCACCGAAACACTATGAAACACAACCGGCACAACCCCAAACGTGGGGGTGCTCGGGTTGTTGTCTCAGAACCCACACAGTGGACGCGAGCCTCTATGGACAAGCCCTCGGCCTATTAGTACCGGTCACCTCCACCCATTACTGGGCTTCCAGATCCGGCCTATCAACCCCGTCATCTCCAGGGAGCCTTACCCTCTCA